>DASPVS010000429.1:0-6127 GCA_035622235.1 Acidimicrobiales bacterium
ACCCCCCCGGCCTGGAGCGAGACCGGCCGGGCCCAAGCCCGCACGCCGGACCGAGCTCGGGTTGTTGGTCTTCGGGGCCCTCATCATCACGGCCACCTACGTGCTGGCCTCGATCGGGACGACTTCGAGGATCCCGCCCAACCTCGGGCCGTTCCTGGGGATCGTCCTCGGCCTCGGGTTGTGCGCGCACGTCGCCAACCGCATCCTCGTTCCTGACGCAAACCCGGTGATTCTCCCGATCGCGACGCTCTTGAACGGAATCGGGTACGTGATGCTCGCCGAGGTCAACGACAACCAATTCCCGCCGCGCCTCCAAGCCGCTTGGATCGCGATCGGGATCGGCGCGTACGTGCTGACCCTGCTGATCGTGAAGAGGTCGCGTGACCTCGACCGTTACCGCTACATTCTCCTGCTCCTCGCGGTGGCGCTAATGCTGGCCCCACTCATCCCGCACATCGGGGAGAACATCAACGGCGCGCGGCTGTGGGTCAAGATCGGACCGGTAAACGGCCAGCCGGTCGAGCTCGCGAAGATCCTCCTCTGCATCTTCTTCGCCTCGTATTTCTCGGAGAAGCGCGAGCTGCTGTCGGTTCCGACCGCGCGCGTCGGAAACCGACTGGTGCTCGACCCGCGCGCACTCGGGCCGATCCTCATTACGTGGGGATTCGCGATGCTCGTCCTCGCCGCTGAACACGACGTAGGGTTCGCGCTGCTCATCTTCGTCTTGTTCATCTCCATGCTGTGGGTAGCGACGGGGCGTTGGCGTTACATCCTCGTAGGCCTGGTGCTGTTCGCCGCCGGTACGACCGTCGCGGGACGCGTGTTCAGCCAGGTGCACCAGCGCATCACCGAATGGCTCCACCCCTCCACCACCGGACAGCTCATGGCAGGACTGTTCGGGCTCGGCTCCGGGGGTTTGATCGGGACCGGCCTCGGTTTCGGGGACATCCGCCAGATCCCCGAATGGGGAAGTGACTACATATTCGCGGCGATCGGCACGGAATGGGGACTACTCGGCGCGAGCTTCGTGCTCTTCGGGTTCCTTCTCATGGTCGGTGCGGGCTTTCGCATCGCACAGACCGCGCGTTCTGATTTCGCCAAGCTGACCGCGGTGGGATTGTCCGTGATCGTCGGTCTACAAGCCTTTTTCATCATGGCGGGAATCGTGAGGCTCCTGCCCCTCACGGGTATCACTCTCCCCTTCATGGCTTACGGCGGATCCTCGTTGATCGCGAACTACGTGTTGATCGCGCTGTTGATGCGCATCTCCGACGAGGGCTCCAGGCCGACCGTCGCGGTCGCGGCCACGGCTACGAGAGTTCCCGCCGGCCCGGGCATCCCCGCTGAGGCGCTGGGATTCTCGGGCTCGACGAACTGAGCCACTGGGCTCTACCGCGCGCTCGCGCCGAAACGTCAATCTGAATCGAAGAGCCAGTCGGCGACGAGGATCGGTGTGGGCATTCTCTGACGAAGAACCAATGCGAACGCGTCCGACGGTCTACAAGGAACGACTTGGCGGCCCGTACGTCCGGTCGTCTCGAGCTCAGCGTGGTAGATGCCGCGCCTGCGCGCCGTTATCCGTACTGCCTCGATGCTCACGCCGTGACGTTCGATCACCTCTGTGAACATCTGATGGGTGAGCGGGCGTGGCGTGATGATCCCCTTGTAGGCGTAAGCGATGGCCGTGCCTTCGGCAAGCCCGACCGGAATTCGGAGCTCGCGCCACGGTGCCTCACTCTCTTGAAGGACGATCTCCGGATACTGGCTCGGAAGCTCCATGAACACTCCGGCCACCGCAACGAGCCGCCATGCGTCGGGGCTCGACATGGGTACCGCCTCGGCTGATACCGCGTCGGTACTCGCCACCGATACCGCTTCGGTACTCGCCACGGATACCGCCTCGGTACTCGACGCCGGCACTGCCTCGGCCGAATCATCCTCCGTCGTGGACGGTTCTGTTGCTTCGGGGAGCGCGCCTTCGGTTTCTGTCATCGCTGATGGTGCAGGTTCACGGAGAGGGCTATGCCGACCGCGGCGAAGAACGCGATCGTGGCGGACCCTCCGTAACTCAAGAACGGGAGCGGGATCCCGGCGATGGGCATGATCCCCATCGTCATCCCTGCGTTCTCGAAGGCGCTGAAAGCGATGAGCGTGAAGCAACCCGTGGCCAGCAGCCGGCCGAACGAATCCCTTGCGAGCTGTGCAGCTCTCAGGATTCGCCAGCACAAGATGCCGATAATGAGGATCACGCTGGCCGACCCCACGAACCCGAGCTGTTCCCCCACCGCGGAGAAGATGAAGTCCGTCTGTTGCTCGGGCACGTACGAAAGGTTCGTCTGTGCTCCTTTGAAGAGCCCGGTTCCCCAGAATCCGCCATGGCCGATGGCGGCTTTCGACTGTGCCAGGTTGTAGGACGCGGTCTGGGCATTGTTCCCCTGGTTGAGAAAGCTCGTGATCCTGGCGACTTGGTAGTGCTTCAACAACCCGAAGTGCGCCATCGCGAACGCTCCGGCGGCCGCCGCTATGACGAGAAGCACCAGATATCGGTTCGGGATACCCGCCACCACCAGCATGACAAGCAGGACTACGCACATGATGATCGCTGACCCGAGGTCCGGTTGCTTCACGACCAGGAGGATCGGCACTGCACACAGCCCGAGCACCTTGACCAGGTCCGTTCGGTCTATCCCCTGCGGTCTTCGGGCGCAGAACGTTGCGACGATGACGATCTCCACGAGGGTCGCGAACGCCGAGGGCTGGAACTGAAACGGGCCGAAGCCGATCCACCGTGTCGCGCCCTGCTGGCTGTGGCCGATCGCAAACATCGCCAGCAGCGCCAGGATTATCCCGACGTACAGGACCGCACTGGCGTGCTCCAGCCAGTGGTAGTCGACCAGGGCGAGCGCCGTCATCACGATGAAGCCGACGACTACGAAACCTGCCTGACGGTTCAAGTAGTAGTGACTGCTGAACCCGGCGAGCGCAAGCTTGTCGCGCGTGGCCGAGTAGACCATGACCACGCCGACCGCGGCGACGATCAGGGTCGCGAGGACGAGCACGACGTCGATGCGGAAAGCGAGGTGCCGGCCAGTACTCGCGCGGTGGTCGTGGGCAATGCTCACCAGGGGGCTCCGCCGGACCAGAATACTGGCCGTGCCAACCAGCACTTCGTCAACTGCGTCCACGCCGACCGCCAGCCAGGGCTGGCTCGAGAGCATTCTGCGCTGGTTCGGCGTAGACCCCGATACCGCCCATCACGTCCAGGTGTTGGTAGCGAAGCCCGTGGGGGTCCTCGTCATCCTCCTCGGAGCTCTCCTCTTGAGCCACATCGGCGCCCGGATCATCCGCGAGTGGATCGGGGGCGCCGCACGCAAGGCGGCCTCGCGCCGGGATTCCCCGAGGGCCGAGACGCGAGCCACGGCCCTCACGGCTCTGACCGCCAGCATCTGGAAGGGGGTCGTGTGGGTCATCGCGATCCTCACCATCCTCGGCACCCTCGGTATCAACCTGACGCCAGTGGTTGCCGGAGCGACGGTGATCGGGGCGACTTTGGGCTTCGGAGCGCAGAGCATGGTGCGCGACCTTCTGGCGGGTTTCCTCCTCATCATCGAGGATCAGTTCGGGATCGGAGACACCATCGCCGTCGACACGACTACGGGGACCGTGGAAGACCTGAGCTTGCGCGTAACGCGGCTACGCGCTCCGGACGGAACGGTCTGGTTCGTGCCGAACGGCGAGATCCGCAAGCTCGCCAACTCATCGCGCGGTTGGGCCAGGGCGACGGTCGACGTGGCAGTGCCGGCCGGTACCACCGTCGACCGAGTGCTCAACGCGACATCGGAGGCCGCTGCGGCGGTGGCCGCCGACAATAGGTTCGCCCCGTTCGTTCTCGAACCCCCTCACAGCTGGGGGGTCGTGGCCGCGGATGCGGACACGCTCACGAGCAGGGTTTCGATCAAGACCCCGCACGCCGAGCGCGACGCCCTCGAGAGAGCGCTACGGGAAGAGGTAGCGCGGCGCCTTCGAGCCGAAGGGGTTTTCAACGGTCAGGTGTCCCAGGCGGGTGAGCCGCAAGGGGGCGACACTCAGTAGCGGCCGGATGTCCTTTTCAATGTGACCAACACGTCCTTTTCAATGTGACCCGACGTCCCTTTCAACGTGACCGGACGTCCTTGTCAATGTGACCGGACGTCCTTTTCAACGTGATTCGTCGTAGATAGCTCCTCGAACGACGGATACCGTTGTATAATCGGCGGGTGACACCGGAAGACACACAGCGCCTGACAGCGCGGGCGATAGAGATCTTCGAAATCGAAAAAGGCGACCTGCTGGCCCGCACTCCGCGATCACGGGAGTTGTTCGACCGGGCGAGCCGTTCGATGCCGATGGGAGTGGCGTCGTCTTTCCAAGCGGGCCATCCCTACCCGGTGTACTTGTCGCGCGGTGAAGGCGCGCACGTCTGGGACGTGGACGGCACCGAGTACGTCGACTATCACAACGGGTTCGGTTCGATGGCGGTCGGCCACGCGCACCCGAAGATCGCAGAGGCCCTCAGCCGCGCGGCGCGGCGCGGGACCCACTTCGCGGTGACGACCGAGGAAGCCGTGCTACTGGCCGAAGAGCTCTGCCGCCGCTTCCGCCTGGAACGGGTCCGCTTCACCAACTCGGGGACCGAAGCGACCATGGACGCAATCCGCGTCGCTCGCGGGGCAACCGGGCGAGACCGGATATGCAAGATCGAAGGTTCTTACCACGGGCATCACGACGCCGTCATGTACTCCGTCACCCCGGGGCTGCAGTTGATCGAAGCGTCCGGAGAGCACGGCGAGCAATTCCCGGCATCCAAAGGAATTCCGATGGGGATGAATCGTTGGACGACGGCGGTCCCCTACAACGACCTCGCATCCGTCGAGCGGCTGTTCGCGGAATCCGGAGATGAAATCGCGTGCTTCATCATCGAGCCGGTGATGATGAACATCGGCATCGTGCTCCCCCAACCCGGCTATCTCGAAGGTTTGCGCGACTTGTGCACGCGACATGGCGTCGTGCTGATCTTCGACGAGGTCAAGTGCGGCGCCACCATCGCCGCGGGCGGTGCGATCGAGCGTTACGGCGTTAGCCCCGACCTCGCGTGTTTCGCCAAATCGATCGCAGGCGGATCGCCACTCGGGGCCTTCGGGGGTCGGGCCGAGATAATGGACGAGATCGAGAACGGGATCGCCCAGCAAGGAACGTTCAACGGGAACCCCCTCTCTGCTGCAGCCGGGCTCGCCGCGCTGACCGAAGTTCTCACGCCGGCCGCGTACGAACACTTCGCGAAGATCGGGAACCGGCTCGCGTCGGGCTGCCGGTTGGCGATCGAGGAACACGGTATCCCTGCGCACGTAGTCGACCTCGGGTGCAAGGGATGCGTCTCTTACAGAAGCGAGCCCCTTGTCGACTACCGCAGCTTCCTCGAGACGAACGCCCAGCTCTTCGACGCGTCGTGGGTATGGCTACTCAACCGGGGCGTGTTCATGACACCGGGGAACGAAGAGCAGTGGACACTCTCGGTTCAACACGACGAGACGCACATCGACCGCTTCGTGGACGCATTCGGAGAGTTCTGCGCAGCGGTGGCGGACTGAGGGTGGTAACGCTCGACGCCGTCGACAAACGCATCATCGAGGAGCTCCAGGCCGACGGGCGAAAGCCGTACACGCAACTCGGGCCTCTGGTAGGGCTCTCGGAAGCTGCGGTACGCCAACGGGTACAGCGCCTCGTCGACAATCGGGTGATGCAGATCGTCGCTGTGACCGACCCGAGGGTCATGGGGTTCTCGCGGCAAGCGATGGTCGGAGTGAAGGTCGAAGGCGACTCGCGAAAGGTAGCCGACGCGCTGGCGGCTCTTGCCGAAGTGGAGTACGTGGTGCTCACCGCCGGAGGTTTCGACGTTCTTGTCGAGGTCGTGGTCGAGGACGACGAGCATCTGCTCGAGCTCCTTCATGGCTCGATCCGTGCGATCGAGGGCGTGAGGGAGACAGAGACGTTTCTCTACCTTCGGGTCCACAAAGAGACTTACCAGTGGGGCCGATAAGCGACGACTTCGGGGGGATCTCAGCCAGGGTGTTCTTCACCTCAGGAGGCT
>DASPVS010000430.1:0-9471 GCA_035622235.1 Acidimicrobiales bacterium
CGAGGCCCAGGCGCAAGCCCAGGCATTCGCTGCCCGCCTGGCCGCGCAACAGGCAGCCCAACAAGCTGCCCAACAAGCCGCGACTCAGCAGGCCACGAGTTCGTCGGCCAATCAGGCGCTTTCGGGAGTCAGCGGGGGCGCTGGTGGATCCCAGTCGGGATCCAATTCTCCTCCGAGCCCACCTGCACCCTCTGGCGGCGGGAACGGAGCCACCGGGACTTCGGGCACTTCGAGTGGGGATGGAAGCACCTCAGGTGGTGGGCAAGCACCAAGCTTGCCCCCTTCGTCGGGCGGAGCTGCAGCCGTTCAAGCCGCCGAATCCCAGCTAGGTGTCCCTTACCAGTGGGGCGGCGAGAGCCCGGGAGTTGGCTTTGATTGTTCGGGTTTGACGCAGTGGGCCTGGGGACAAGCGGGCGTGTCGTTGCCAAGAACCGCCCAGGACCAATACGACGCGATACCCCACATCTCATTGTCTGATCTCGAGCCTGGTGATCTCCTCTTCTGGAACGACGGCACCCAGAGCATCCAGCATGTCGCGATGTACGTGGGCGGCGGAGAGGTGATCCAAGCCCCTTACACGGGATCGGTGGTCAGCTTCGCCCCGATCTGGAACAGCGGACTGGTGGGCGCAGGTCGACCCTGATTCAGGGGTAGCAAGGCTTTCGGTTCAGTGCGATCCCCGTTGCTGCGCTTGATCCACCGACCTTCTCATACGCGTTGTGTGTCCGTGGTGCTTCGCGCTGTGTGATCTCGAACACAGACGATCGGCTCCACAGAGGCGATCATCTGCGCAGGGTTTCAGCCAGGGTGGATTTCGAACCAGGTTGAAAGGGTCGTTTCGAACCAGGTTGAAGGGTCCGCCGCGCACGCGGTTCGATTAGGAGGCTTTGGTGATGCGAAGAGTCATTTTTTCGGCAGGAGCTCTGCTTGTCTCAGCCGGTGTCGTCGGCTTGGGCGCGGCGACGCCGGCCGGGGCCGCCGGGCCTGTCAAGGCGACCGGTTCCGTGTTGTGCGGAATATCGAGCGGAAGCGGGACGCTGAGCCCCGGTCTCACCCCTCTCGGCACCGCCGGCGGAGTGAAGATCACCTTCGCTGCCAAGTTCAGCACTGGCAACTGCAGTAGCAACGTGACGACTCCGCCGGGCGACTCGGTGGTCGGGGGCTCGCTGACGGGCTCAGGCTTCTACAACGCGCCTGCTTCCTCCCTAATTGGAAGTTCGTGTGCGGCTTTCCACGGCGCCGACGTCGTCGGCAAGATCGTCGTGAAGATCGACTGGGTTACTTCAGGAGCACCGATCGCGGCGACCAAAGTCGTCTATCAGAACAACCCCTCTACCGTCGCGGGGTCTCCCTTCGACACGATCACGCTGAAAGCGCCGCCGGCGCCCGGCACGGCGATCAAGCACGGGTCGTTCTCGGTGCCTCCCGGCTTGCCGCCCAACACGACGCAGTTGACGACGAGCATCCCGGCCCCTCCCTGTGGTGCGGGCCCCTACAGCAACTTCAACATCACAGGTGGAATGGTCCAGATGTGACGCCATGTTGTGCTTACAAACCTCCGGCGGAAAAGCCCTGACAACCTCCGGCGGAAAAGGGGAGACAAGAGCCGGGACTTCGGTCCCGGCTCTTCGTCGCGCATGATCCTGCCTGGGGCGAAGTCGAACTTTGAAATGAGACGAGGTCGAGCGTTGTAAGGAGACGGGGTCGAACTTTGGAAGGGTCAGCTGTGCCTTTGCTTCAGCGGCTCTTCTGTACAGAACTCGCTTCAGTGTTACCGGGGTCGGCCAACCACCCGGGTGGGATCTTCCCTTCCACCCCTTCGGCGCGGGGACCGGGCGGACGGGCGAAGCGATACGCGGTCGGTTCACGCCCGAGCTGCACCACTACTGCGTTTCCGGTTGCGTCACCCGTCACGCACTCATACACGGCTTCTGCAACCGATTCAGGACTGATCAAGGGGAATCCTGACTCGACGAGAACGTCGCGGATCTCTCCGTCGATCAACGGGGTGTCGACCAAGCCCGGACACACCGCGTTGATGGTTATGCCTTGCTCCAGCAGCCTCGGGCCGAGCGACCGCACGAAACCTACAACGGCATGTTTGGTGAGCGTATAAACCGGATCACCTGGAAACGCGACTATTCCAGCAAGAGAAGCAGTCGCCACAACGGCACCACCGCCTCGCCTGGCTAGCTCGGGAACGAGCGCGCGAGTTCCGAACACCACTCCGTCGACATTGACGGACATTATCCGCCGGTATTCGTCGTCACGGAGCTTCGAGATGTCCTCCTGGCCGGTCGTCACGCCCGCGTTCAGATGGGCGATATCCACTCCCCCCAAACTGCGCACAGCCTCCACCACGTCGTCCCAGGATTCGCGGCGACTCACGTCAGCTGGCACTGCGGTTCCGTCAACTTCGTCTGCCGTCCTCCGGGCGCCTTCCTCGTCGAGGTCGACAACGACTAACGCCGCGCCGTGGCTGTGGAGCAGCCGCGAGGTGGCAAGGCCGATGCCCGAAGCCGCCCCTGTCACCACGGCCACCTTGCCATCCAACGTTCCCATTCGAGACCTCCCCCTACACGGCCCACCGCGGGCACCTGCAGAAGTTAATACGCTCGACTGGGGCTGATGGACGAGTCAAGAAAGCTCGAGCTCCGCCGAAGGGCGGGAGCTCGTTCGAACTCAGTGATCCCGGTGGTGCTCAATCACGAGTTCTTACGAGTTCTTACGAGTTCTTACGAGTTCTTACGAGCTCTTACGAGCTCTTACGAGTTCGAGATCCTGCGCGCCAAAGCTTGCGCAATCGTCGGGATGAACTACGAACCGAAGCGCCGGTCTCGTCTTCAAGTTCGTCAATGGCGGGGTCGGTATCTTGAGCGGCCTCGTCGGCGACGGCCTGAGGTGGACGATTCATCCACCATCCGCCTCGCGCAGGACGTAGGTCGGCCTGCAAGGCTTTACAGTCCGTTCGAGTGAAGTAGTGAGTTATCAGGCTGCGCCTGCTCAACCCCGGCGTGCAGATCTGGCTTCCTCCATGAAGGAGCCATGCGTCCCAAATGAAGAGATCGCCCCTCTTCGCGATGAATCGGGACTCCGCCAACCCCCGTCGGTCGACAGAATCTGCCATGTACTCCGTCCAATGAGGCATCTCTTCATTTCGAACGTGATAACCACCGTCACTGAAACGGAAAGGCTCGATGTGATTGCTGCCCGGGTAGTAGCGGAGGGGTCCCGCGTCATCGTCGACGTCCTCCAGCGCCATCCAAGTTGCGGCGAGCGCCCCCGGGGTACGCGGCGTCATGAACAAGGTGTCGAGATGATCAGCCTGCTGTGTCCCGTATTCGACCGAAAGGGTATTGATCACAACGGGCTGATCGTCGAGCAGTTCGGCCAGGATCGCACCAAGGCGAGCCGAGATGACTGCATCGCGAAGCAGTCCGTCACGCAGGTAGAGGTCGTTCACCTTGAAAGAAAGCTTTCGCTCCTCCTCCGTGAGGTTCTCTATGCGGATCCTCCGCCCAGTGGCTTCAGAGTCGACGACAACGTCCGGGGGAAGTTCCCGCCAGACCCGCTCGTAAGCCTGATCGGCCCAATCGAGTTCCTCGTCGGTGAAAAAACCAGATATGGCGAGATAACCGGTCTCGTGGAAATCTCTCCTCTGCGCCTCTGACAGCTGGGCCATCACCTCATGCTAGGTCGACCTGCTGATCAGGGCAGCCATTCCCATCGGCGAGGTTGTCGCCATCGATGTTGAACTTCACCAGCGGCGGAACAGCCATGGACGTCCGTGATGAGTGACGACCCCCCTCCCGGCGGTACTGTTGCAGAGAAGAATCGTGAGACCAATTCCCGTCGTTTTCCACATCGGGCCACTTCAGATCCACACATACGGGATCGGCCTGGCAATCACCTTCTGGTTCGCCTTCCGTTACTACGAGAGGCGGCTTCGCAACGCGGGTTATCCAACGCAGTGGCTCACGGGCGTCTTCCTCTGGGTGGTGGTGGCATCGGTCATCGGGGCCAGGTTCCTGCACGTGATCACCAACTTCGGCTACTACTCGGCCAACCCCGGCGACATCTTCGCTGTATGGCACGGGGGTCTCTCCTCTTTCGGTGGCCTCCTATTCGGCGTCCCGACTGCCGTGATCCTGGCCCACAAACGCTGTCCCCAGATCCCGACGCTTCGCGGTCTCGATCTCGTTGCGCCAGTGTTGATGGCCGCCTGGGGCGTCGGAAGACTGCTCGGCCCGCAGCTGATGGTGGCTGGCGGGGGACATCCCACGAACGCCTGGTTCGGGATGTACTACGCAGGTCAGGTCGGAAAGCGGGTGCCTGTTCCGATCTTCCAGGCGATCGATTGCTTCATCATCTGGGGGCTGCTCTTGCTCATAGAGCGCTATTACGTCAAAAGGCCCACGGGTTTCATCCTTGCCTCCGCCTTTTCCTTGTGGGGCTTGGCCAGGTTCTTCGAGGAATATCTTTGGCTCAGCCAGTCCCGGAATCTCGGCTCGACGTTGGTCCAGGCGGCAGGTTTGGCCTTGTTCGCAGTTGGGGCGGTAGCGGCTTTCATCCTCTGGTATCGCGAGCGTCGAAGCGCATCTCCGAGTGAAGAACCTGTTGCGAGTGCTACTAGCTCGGAGGGTACCGAACCGTCGGTCGAGAGCGCATCGTCTTTCGAAATCGAATCTCCCATCGACGCTCAATCGTCGGTGGCAGTCGATCAGCCGAGTGCCCCGGCCTAGGACAGCCTTTATCGTCTGCCTACGACGATCACGACGCTTCGTCCAGTATCACGACCCATCTAGACCTAGCGCCGCCATTTCGATCGCGATCACGGCCCTTCGAGAACCAAGACCGCCCCCTCCCAAGGAGCCAGTGAAAGCTTTTGGTCGATCACCGTTCCGTCACGAGTGCGTTCGGTGGAGATAGCCAGCCGACCGGAGACCGAGTCGATCTGATTCGGCGACTCCGAGAGGTTGAGGAAGACCACGACGCTGTCTCCACGCGTCCAACCCCAGACTCCTGGAGGAACATCAAGCGACCTGTAAGGGCCCCTCTGGAGATCCGGGACCTTCCTCCGCAGTTCGATGAGATCGTGAACGAGCCAGAGAAGCGAGTCACGGTCGGAACGCTGCGACTCGACGTTTAAGGAGGTGTCCCCGATCGGTAGCCACGTGGTCACACCCGGAATTGTGAAGCCCCCTCCTTCGACGTCTACCCAGGGCATCGGCGTGCGAACAGGATCCCTGCCGGCGTACGCCGGCCAGAACCGCCTCCCCACCGGGTCGAGCAACTGATCCCGATCGAGCGGAACATCTACCAGGCCGATCTCGTCGCCCTGGTAGAGCACGGGAGTGCCGCGCAAGGTCAAGAGCATCATCAAGGCGGCGCGTACTTTCGCGGGGTCACCATCGCACCATCGGGTGGCTAGCCGTGAGACGTCGTGATTTGAACCGGTCCAGACTGGCCATGCGCCGTTTGGGAGGAGCTCCTCCGTCCGCTCGGCGATCTCCCTCAGGACCTGTGCATCGAACTCGGCTTCGATGAAGACGAAATTGAATCCCAAGTGCAGTTCGTCTTCGCCCGTCCCGTAGTAGCTGACGAGGGTCTCCAGCTTTTCGACGTTGGTTTCACCGAGAAGCAGTCGCGGAGGGTCGTAAGTCTCGGCCAACGACCGCCATCTTCTGAGGACTTCGTGAACTTCGGGTCGATCGCTGTTGTAGACAGGCCGTTGGCCGAACACCTGCATGAGCCAAGGGTCGTCCTCAGTGGCCGGAGGATTGTCCCGGAGCTGCGCGTCCTTGATGATCATGTTGCAGACGTCGATGCGAAACCCAGCGACTCCGCGGTCCCACCAGAACTTCAAGATGCGATCGAATGCGTCTGCGACTTCGGGCTCCCACCAGTTGAGGTCGGGTTGCTCCGGAAGAAAATTGTGCAGATACCACTGACCGCTCGTCTCGTCGCGGGTCCAGGCAGGCCCTCCGAAACTACTCACCCAGTTGTTCGGTGGCTCGGCTCCAACGGACGAATCCGCCCACACATACCAATTTCGCTTTGCAGAATCACGTGAGCTTCTCGCATCCTGAAACCATCGGTGGCGATCACTCGAGTGATTCGGCACCAAATCGAGCAACACGCGGATGCCTCGCTCCGATGCTGATGCGATCAGAAGGTCGACGTCGGCAATCTTCCCGTACTCAGGCTGGACATCGCAGTAGTCGGCCACGTCGTAGCCCCAGTCCGCATTGGGCGAGACGGTGATCGGAGACAACCAGATCCCATCGACACCGAGCCAAGCCAAGTAGTCGAGGTGCGATATGAGGCCTCGCAGATCCCCACATCCGTCGCCGTCATGATCTGCGAACGATCGAACGTAGACCTGGTAAAGGACACCGGACTCCCACCAGGGGATCTCTTTGGCACCAGCCATGAGCCGCGACAGTAGGCGACCGCCTCTGTCTCCTGTCGAATGGAAATCTCAGATCTGCTAGAGCAAGCGCATGACCTACTCGATCGTCGCCCGCGACCCCGATACCGGTGAGATCGGTGTCGCGGTTCAAAGCTGCTTCTTCGCCGTAGGATCGATCGTCTGCTGGGCGAGAGCGGGCGTCGGAGCTGTGGCGACCCAGGCGCTCGCTGAGGTTCGTTACGGCCCCCGATGTCTCGAGCTTTTGGCTTCAGGCGCCTCCGCCGCGAACGCACTGGCCAAAGCGTGCGCTGAGGATCCGTCAAGCGAAGTCCGACAAGTGGCGGTTGTCGACGCCAATGGAGGCGCAGCGGCTCATACGGGCGCGAAGTGCATCGACGAGGCAGGAGGCCAGACAGGCGCCGGCTACTCGGTTCAAGCAAACATCATGAAAAGCGACCGAGTGTGGCCCGATATGGCACACGCCTTCGAATCAGCGAGCGGAAGGCTCGAAGAGCGAATGATGGCGAGCCTTCGTGCGGCCGAATCCGCTGGCGGTGACGCGAGAGGGAAAATGTCTGCAGCGTTGTTGGTCGTCGACGGAACCAAGCGCACCAAACCTTGGCAAGGGATGGTGATCGACGTTCGGGTCGACGATCACCCCGAGCCCCTCGACGAGCTCGAGCGCCTCGTCAAGGTTTCGGGAGCCTTCCGGGCGTGCGACCGAGGTGAGATCGCACTTTCCAATGGAGATCCCGAAGGTGCTCTGAGAGAGGCTTCCGCGGGTCTCGCTGTTCTCCCGGACGAGGGCAATCTGCGCCTCCTCCGTGCTGGAGCGCTGATGGCGATGGGACGGACAGAGGAGGGTTTCGAGGAAGCGAGAGCACTCATAGAGAAGAACCCGAATTGGGGGCCAGTACTCAGGAGCCTCGTGTCAAAAGATCTCTATCCGGTCCCGCCACAAATCGACTTCGACGCCGTCATCGGAACATCCGAGCCCTAATCTCTTTACTATCCGGCCGTGTTTGGCGAGAGGAGCTCGCAGCGTGATTCTCAATAACCAGGCTCGCCGGGGGTTGGTACAAGGCCATCTCGCTCATCTGGTTACTCTCGAGCCTGATGGGTCACCCCAGGTGACAATCGTGTGGATCGGAATCGAACGAGACGAGATCGTCTCGGGGCACCTGGGAGCCTGGCGAAAGGTCCGGAACATACAGCGCGATCCTCGAGTGACGCTCTCCATCGAAACCGGTGGCAACGATGCAAATGGGCTGGGCGAGTACCTGGTGGTGCGCGGAAGAGCTCGTGCTACCGAAGGCGGCGCGCCAGAGCTCCTCCAGAAGCTCGCCAGTGTTTATCTCGGGCCCGACGTCAAGTTTCCACCCATGGACGATCCCCCTCCGGGCTTCGTGATACGCATCACACCGGAACAGGTCCTCGGCAACGGCCCCTGGCGCGAGTAATCCCATGTCTTCTTCCCGATCCCAGGGCTCCACTGGGCCGACAGACCGTCCACAGCCCACGGGAACTAGAAAGATCGAAAGAAAGGCGGCCGCACCTCTTACGGCGACCGTGTTTCACGAGATCCTCGACGAACTCCTGATGCTCGAGTCCAGGTTGGCACTCGACGATGTGCCACTTGACGAAGTCACAATTCTCGAAGGCTACAAGTGGATATTTTCGATCCTCTCTGTCGGACTGGACGCTTACGTCTGGGCAGACAAGGGTCGGCCCAGGTTCGTCGACATCGTCGGACCCAACCGCAAGTGGGGCGGAGACAATGCTGACGCTTTCTATCAATTCGCCCCAATTGACCCGAGTCGGACCTACAGGGTCTGGGGGAAACGCGGCGATGCCGCGTACCTGTCGTTGACCGTCTACGGAGGTCCCGACGATGGGCGCTACTCCGAACGGATAGTCGGCTGGCTGAACGATCGGGATATGCGTTTCGGCCCCGACGGGAGCTTTGAATTGACCCTCCGTCCAACAAAAGTCGAAGAACAAGAACCGAAAGAAACGCCCGCGAATTCGTCCATTGTGCTTGAGCCTGACTCGGTATGCGCGATCACTCGTGACTATCTCATCGATCCCGTGAATGGCCGAAGGGCCGAATGGAACATCGAGGCCGTCGATCCGCCAGCAACAAGACGTGACACCGACGAGGAACTAGCCAAGAGCTTTCGGGCCGCACTCACCTGGCTACGAGACCAAGCGAAGATCGTGCCCATCCCATTGGGAGAGCCCAACACGGTGGACGAACCATATCCGGTGCCCCAGCAGACTTTCGGCTGGGCTGCAGGTGACGCTGCTTACGCGATGGGAAGCTTCAGCCTCGATCACAGTGAAGCGCTGGTAATAAAGGGACGTTCCCCGGACTGCGCGTTCTGGAACGTGTGCCTGTGGAACCAATTCCTACACACCTACGACTACTCGTACGAACGAGTCACGTTGAACAGCGGACAGGTCGTGTACGAGCCCGACGGTTCTTGGACGATCGTTATCGCGGTCTGTGACCCGGGCCACCCCAACTGGATCTCGACTGCAGGACATTTGAAGGGCCGTATTTGGTTTCGATGGTTCCTCCCCGCAGAAACACCCACAAAGCCATCGGTCCAGGTGGTGAGGATCGGAGACGCCATACCGTGATCCGGAGTGGAAATAGCGAACGACCAGACCCACATAACCCTGGATAGAGCAATCCCTTCTCAAGGCAGCCTGGGGTCGACATCCCTTCTGATGGCAGCGCTGTGGTCGACATTGCACGCAATGATGCCCTCAACGGCGACGCAGGTTGAATCGACGTGTTTGGTCTCGATGAAACCATTGGCGGTCGTAATCCGGGGGCGCGCTTCGGTTCGGTCGAGCGCCTATCGGGCCAACATGAAGAAAACGTCGAGACCGAAGGATGCGACGGCGAACAGCCACAACCCCCGTGCGATCCACCTCCCGCGGATCGATGCCACGAGTGCCAGGACCAGAAAAGGGGCAAGAGCCAAGCCATATCGACCTGAAATGCCAGGATCGACCCCATATTCGAAGTAGATCGCGACCCCGAGCAGAAC
>DASPVS010000431.1:0-2902 GCA_035622235.1 Acidimicrobiales bacterium
AATCGCCACTCGGCGCATAAGCACCTGAAATACATTCACCACGGCCACCTCTACAGGACGCTAGGGCCTGGCTCAAAGACCAGCGCGTGCCTCGATACGCCCGGTTCGTACGGCGTCTTCGAACTTGGCGTAATCCCGGTCGTTCTGATCGCCGTATGCGCGAGCGAAGTCGGCTATCGCTCGGTCAAAGGCCGGGCTCTTACCCAAGTAAGACGCGATGGCGATCCTGTCGCCCCACCGGGCGTGGGCCCGCGCGAGCGTCGCCCCGCAGACGCGTGAATAAAGGGTCGTACCCTCCACGCGGAGGGTCTCGGGCTCGATCGAACCCTTCCAGTCGTGAAGTTGTCGCACGTAGTAGTCACGGGTGACCCCGTCGGGATCGCGGACCGTCTTCCAGCCGAGGAAAATGTCGCTAGTGGCCTGCATCAGACGCTGACCTGCGACGACGCGCTCACCGTGGTGCGGGTACTCACTGTCATCCGAGAAGCGCTCGAGCACGGACGGTTGCGCCTCCTTCAACTGCAAGAACAAGGGATCTTTCTTGTCGCGACCGATGAGCAAGATGATGTAACAACGAGTGCCGACGCTTCCCACGCCGACAACTTTTCGCGCTGCGTGCTGGTATCGGTACTCCTCGAGGGGGTGATGATGATGAGCCAGAGTCCTCCGGTATTGATCGAGCAGCCTTTTTATGACGACGTCAGCCTCCTCCCACTCCGACCCTGGGCTAGCTAGATCTTCGATCGGCACGATCAGCGGCGGCTCCGGGCGGATGCGTAGCTCACCGTCCACCTCTCGAGCCCGCCTAGCGAAAACCCTGACGCTGTCGCGCATGAGCGCTTTCGCTACGTGGCCTTCTGTCGCGCGGGCCTCCTTGTTGCTCAACCTGTTGTCGCGGTGCCAAGCGCGCATGTCGTCGATGAGCTCTTGAACCTCGAGGTGGTCGTACCAGGCGTCCAACGTCTTCATGTTCGCCGCGCGCCTCATCCGGTTCCTGTATTCCGCGACCCCGGCCATGACGATGGCGCGCCGGTCAGCCTTGTTGAAGCCGCGGTCACGACCACCGATCTCGAAGCTCGCAGCAAGCCTCTTCACGTCCCACTCCCAGGGGCCGGGAAGGGTTTCGTCGAAATCGTTGATGTCGAAGATGAGGCGGCGCTCGGGCGTACCGAACAGCCCGAAGTTCGACAAGTGCGCATCACCACACAACTGAACCCGTACACCCGAGCGCGCTGTCCCGGCGAGATCC
The DNA here is from genome assembly GCA_035622235.1 of Acidimicrobiales bacterium. Taxonomy (GTDB): domain Bacteria; phylum Actinomycetota; class Acidimicrobiia; order Acidimicrobiales; family UBA8190; genus DASPVS01. The sequence continues at coordinate 1,250 of DASPVS010000431.1, forward strand.
GCCGCCATGATCAGAGCCGCGCCGCGAAAGAAAGTGAAAGGTGAGTCGAGCATCCGTCCGTATCGAATCGGCACTAGCTCCGCTACCCGGCTCTCGGCTTGTCCCTGCAGAAGGTCGATCGGATCGGGACGATCCGCAGCCGGCACCCACCGGCCGTGGATACTGCGTGGCGCCACGGTCCTGGCAGCCTTGCCCCTGGCGCGTCGTTCCTCGGCAGTCAGCCGGGCCCTTCTCCAGGCCGACGAGAACGAGGCCACGTGCCTCGAGGCCACGGGCGTTTCGTCGTCACCAAGCGGCCCGCCGACCGGATCGTCAAATGACCGACCAAACTGAGAGGCATGATCCTCGTCGATGCTCCGAGTCTCCCATCGGCGCCCGCGTCCGACAATTCGTTCTGCGTTCGGCGATCGTCCTGCGATCGTCCTGCGATAGAGACATAGTGGACAGGTGGATTTCGGGTGAACGATGTCACGAGGCCTCTCCCTCAGGAGGTGCGATGAACGAAGCCAAGTTGCGCGAGCTTGAGCCTGGAGCCGAGTGGCGCGCTCACGACGTCGCCGACCCTGAAACGTGGACGCTCCGGTTGACGGCCTCTGATCACGCTGAGCTCGACGAAGCGCTGAAAACGGCGAAATCCAAGAGCCAGGACCCTCTCGAGATCACGCGGGACGATTTCCCGCTCGACGGACTGGAAGACAAGCTCGGTGCGGTAGTGACAGACCTCGTCGACGCGAGAGGGTTCATACGGATAAGTGCACTTCGCGTCGACGATTATTCCGACGAGGATCTCACGCTCATGTACTGGGGAATCGGCTTGCACCTCGGTGAGCCCTGGCCTCAAAACCACCACGGGCACGTGCTGGGCGACGTGACCGATCAGGGGAAGACAGTCGACGATCCGACGGTTCGGGGCAACGAGATCGGCCAACTTGCTCTCGACTACCACACGGACGGGTCCGATCTCGTCGGACTGCTGTGTCTTCGCGCAGCCCGTTCCGGGGGGCTCTCCTGTGTTGCCAACGCCGTCTCCATCCACAATCAGATGGTCCGAGATGAGCCGGAGCTCGCCGAGGCTCTATACGAGCCGCTTCCCTACGACTTGCGAGGGGAGGAGGCTGACGGGAAAAAGCCGTTTTTCACGATTCCCGCTTTCACCGAATACGAGAAACGGTTGTTCGTCCGGTTCATCCCCCAATACGTATTTGCATCACAGCGCCATTCCGATGCGCCACGGCTGAGCAGTGTCACGAAGAAGGCCATCGCCAGGATGAGCGAGCTGGCGAACAACCCGGACCTGAATGTCTACATGGACCTTCGCCCGGGAGAGATGCAGTTCATAAACAACTATCACGTCCTTCATGGGAGGACTGCGTACGAGGACGATCCGGCCAACGGCCACAAGCGCCATCTGAAGCGTCTCTGGTTGGCCACCACGGTTCTCGGCGATCGTCCGCGACGCTTCCGCGCACGCGGCGTCAGTCACTGGGCCGAACGACGCTCGGTCAGCAGTCTCCGCCCTGTAGACCGCTCCGGCTGAAGCAACGATGCGCGGCACAACCTGGCTGATATTTGGCGAGCCGTGTTGGAGCGGTCGCGAAGAACCGTGACACAGTTGGCTCTACCCACTTTGATCTTCGACGGCGATTGTGCTTT
>DASPVS010000432.1:0-2817 GCA_035622235.1 Acidimicrobiales bacterium
TTGACGGCCTCCAGGATGGCGCTGACGATGTTGTGCACGATGCGCGCGAACTCAGAACTGATCGCTGACCCGGTGGGTGATATCGGGCGGTCGATGGCAAGTTTAGGTAGCGCGTAACTGATGCGATGAAGGAGCGGGGCCTCCGCTCCCCGTGGGGTCCGAGCGCTGCAATGCTCGGGGTTTCCACACCTAACCCTTGAAAAGGGAGGCCCCGATGAAAAGACAGTACGTCGGAATCGACCTACACCGTCGCACGTCAACCATCTACCGGATGAGCCCGAACGGGAAGCTGCTCGGATGCGTGCGCGTACCTAGCCAACCCTTCGAGTTGGCCGAGGCGATGAAAGACGCGGGCGAAGCACCAGAGGTAGTTCTTGAGTCGACATACGGGTGGTACTGGGCTGCCGACCTTCTAAAAGAGCTCGGCGCGAACGTTCATCTCGCTCACCCGCTCGGCAACAATTGGGGAGCGCGTCGGGTGAAGAACGACGAGCGTGACGCGGAGGATCTAGCCGCGATGCTGCGACTGGGTCGCCTGGCCGAGGGATGGATAGCGCCGCCGGAAGTGAGAGAGCTTCGCGAGCTCGTGAGGTACCGCTTTCGCCTGGTACATCACCGCACCAGCACAAAGAACCAGATCCACGGTGTCATGGCGAAAAACGGCATCTTGCCCGCGAGAAGAGAGATGTGGGGACCAGGAGGAGAAGCTCAGCTCGACTCGCTCGACCTCCCGATGGCTTACACGATCCGCATGGAGTCGCTTCGAGATCTCCTCGAGATATACGACCGGGAGATCGACCAGATCGACCGCCATCTCTACCGTCAACTGAAAGACGACCCGGGATACAAGGCGATCACCAAGTTGAACGGAGTCGGAAGGGTCCTAGGAGCGATCTTCGTGGCCGAGATAGGCGACGTGGCGCGCTTCGATCATCCGAGGAAGCTCTGCTGCTGGGCCGGGCTAACACCGAGGCACAGAGAGTCCGACGCAAAGGTCCAGCGCGGTCCGATAACACGCCAGGGTTCTCCACTTGTGCGCTGGGCGGCGATCGAGGCTGTGGTCAAAGGCAGAGGAGGTAAGAAGCTGCAAGCGGATTACCACCGCATCGAGGAGCACGCGGGCCGCTTCAAGGCCCGGGTAGCTGTCGCGCGAAAACTTCTCACGCTCGTCTATTACGGGCTCAGGGACGGCGAGATCCGGTCCCTCGAAGCCGGAGAAGCCGCGTGAGCGGATCGGACACGTCCAGCGCGAGCTCGAGAATTGCCGTGGCTCTCGGAATCTCCGGAGAAGCCGTCTTAACTGATTGAGCCCGCTGGAACGTGGCCGAATCCCATCATGACGGAGATCCTCGAATGTATGGCTGGCGACCTGCGGGTGCCCTCTTCACCAGATCACCAACTCGGATGGGAACAAGAAACGACCTGACATAGGCGACGCCGAAAGGCATGATGCGCCGCCACTCGCCGGCGTCAACGCCAAGCCCTTTAGGTGGCCGTTGGCCAGCGTTGACCCCGGCTCCGTGGCTGGCGCGCGCCTCAACTCACGACGCCACCTCACTGTTTACGAACGAAACAGCCTCGTCGGATGTATTGACCGGCTCCGCTCCTTCATGTACGGCATTACAGGTCGCTCAGTCTGCGGGGCATCCGGTGCCCCCTGGCGCGACCCGTGATGGTGTCGCCAAGCTCATGAACTCGCTTGTTGCCCCAGCCGAAGCCGCTCTGGAACCACAGCCGCTTGTGCCCACCCGTCCGCAAGACGACCACAGGGATGGCTCGTGGGTAGCCCCACCACCGCGTATCGACTTCGCACCGCTCAATGTCGGACCACTCATAGTCGCGCCTCCATGCAAGCCTCTGAATCGTGAGGCCGGATTCACTCACGACGAGCCGACTTCGGAACCAATCTGCGCTCGCTGCACCTCCTGCTAGGAAAAGGATCGCGCCGAGCGGAGGTATCCACGCGTAGTCAGAAATGCCAGTGAGAAAGCAAACACCGAGTGCAACAATCCCGAGAAAGCCGTAGAGATCTGGCCACGTCCTGGCTCGCAAGGTTTGGACCTCTGCCATATTTCGCGCCCTTATAGCTCCACCGCTGTCGTCCGCATTGGGCGACGGAAAGGCCGTGCAAGGGCCCGAGAAGCAATCAGCCCGAGGTAGACCAGGGGCCGCAACACCCAGGCCACGAGCTTCACTGCGAACAGCGGAACTTCGACCACGAAGGGGCCAGGGCGGTCCCGATCCCACGGTCTGGGCCACCTCGACGGTTCCAGCCACCGCGGTAGGTAGAGCACGCTCGTCGGTTGTCGGGTCCGAGAGGCAGGCGGGGGAACTTCAGGCCGCTCTGGCATGGATCAAATGTCGACCGGTCCGGGTAGGAGGTTGAGCCAGACCATTCGCAAGGTTTGGGATCCGTTTAACTCCGCTTGGCGAGTCACCCGGCCTGTACTCGGTGATTCGTGGCATCCCGGCCGGTCGCAGCTTGGAGCAAAACGTATGTAGGAAAAAGCGCATCATCGAGTATTTCCCCATTATCCAAGGGTCCCCTGCGATTATGGGAGCGTGGCCAGTCATGACCGAGCAGCGTCTTGGCGCGTTGAGGTGCCAGGAGGCGTCGTCACAACCGAACTCTCCAAGGGTGCGGCGTGGCGTTACGCGATCTGGTGCGTTGGAGGCCCCACGGCCTGGGGACCAAATCGCGACATCGTCGTACGGGATGAATCTGGTACCCAGATCTACCGAGAGGGTCCGTACGACGCGTTCACTTTTCGGTCGCCCCATGCAAAGAATCGTGACTGACATAAAGAGAAACGGTCT
>DASPVS010000433.1:0-3367 GCA_035622235.1 Acidimicrobiales bacterium
TGCGCCTTGACCCCGCTCGACCATCCCGGAAGGACGCGGCTGCAGAGGTCGGCGACGGCGACGACGTCCACCTCGATCATCTGCATCTCGGCTTCGGGGTCGGACCGGAACACCGGGCCGAGAGTGGAGAGACCGGCGTTGTTCACCAGGATCTCCGGAACGAGGCCCCTGTCGCTGATGCGCTTCACCAATCCGACGCGCCCAGCCCGGTCGGCCAAGTCCGTGGGCAGTACCTCCACGTGGACTCCCAGCCCCCGGATCTCGTCGGCCAGCTCCAAGAGCTTGTCCTCTCGTCGGGCCACCAACGAAACCCCGTGGCCGCGCCGAGCGAGCTCCTTGGCGATTTCGGCACCGATACCGGAAGACGCTCCGGTGACGACGGCGGTGGACGATGGATCGGGAGAAGGAAGAGGCACCCGAGAGACCTTAGGGGCCACGTGGCAGGCTTGCACAGTGGGGCCTGCTCCGATCTCTCCCATGCCGCCAGTGGCTGAGGGAGTGGCGTTGCCCTGGCACAAGGCCATCGATGACGTGGTGGCCGTCGTGAGCGAGGCGCGGGCAAAGGTCGGGGATACCTTCGTGGTCGACAGCGGCATCGACCGCTACCTGTTCACGTTCTCTCCGATTGGCGTCCGCAATTTTTACGGGCTCCCAGAGGACCGGGCCAGCAAAGGTGTCGCCGATTGGAGGATGCTCCGTCGCAAGGTCCCTGATGAACTCTTCTCGGGGAGGCGCACGTTTCCACACGATCTCTTTGGAAGAGCGGATGCTCACCATTACCTGGCCAACGTGCACGCCGCCCTGGCGTTGGCGGTGACCGAGCTAGGGATTTCAGGGACCGTCGAGATCTTCGAGTTCACTCGACGCCTCGGTCATCGAGTCGGGTTGGCTTCCTGGGGTGGTCCGGGATCGGCGGACTCGCCGAACCTCGAGCTCCTGATAGCCGCATTCGACGTGCTCGACGCGTCCGAGTCGTTTGTTCACCCAGACGAAATGGAACTCGTAGCTCGCAGCGGCAAAGCCACCGAGATCTCAGCGTTGAACACGGTCCGAGAGTTGCTCGGAACTGCGGTCGACGTGTTCGATGGTGCACCCGAACTGGCTCATCAGCACCCTTTGTTCGCCCGAATCGCCGCCGCCTGGGCCGAAGAAGAACGAGCCGCCCGCAGAACGGGAATTGCCGACGATGTCACCCTGTTGCACATTGCATCCATGTCGAACCTGTTTGCGGCGATGGGATGGGCGTTGGTCGATGTCTTCGAGCATCCTGGTTCTTGCCAAAGGGTTGCCGACGGCGACCATGTCTGGGCCGAGCAGTGCGCCATGGAGTCCACCCGCCTGGCCCAGCGATCGATCATGTCCCGATTTGTGCTCAAGCCGATCACGCTCGACGACGGGGTCCAAGCCTACGAGGTGCCCTCTGGGGTCACCGTCGCCACCCTTCTTCCCATGACCAATGCGACGTCGGCACCTGGATACGACAGGTGGGATCCGTCTCGTTGGCACCGCCGTCGGCTGGCCCGTCCCGAAGACCTGGCGGCCGTCGAGCTGGTCACGGTGTTCGGCCATGGCAAGCACACCTGCCCGGCGCAGGCTTTCTCACTGGCGGCCATGACCGCGGTGATGCGCGAGCTGACCACCACATTTGAGTGGACTCGCGGATGGACCGGGCACCCTGGCCCGTTGTTGACACAGATTGGCGGAGTATCTCGGGCCGCCAGTCAGTGCTGGGCCTCCTATCGGAGGAGTACCAAAGAGTAGGGATTGCCCCCTCGTCATCTCTTTTCGGAAGCGCCCGGGGCGATTCCCCTCGCCAATTGTAGACAGAGGGCCTTTGGAAGATTAGAAGTGCTCCATGATGCTAGAAGGAAAGACCGTGCTGGTGACCGGAGTCGGCGACGGACTCGGTCGAGAATGTGCCGGCGCCGCGCTTCGCGATGGGGCAAACGTCGTGCTCGGAGCACGGACCCAGGCCAAGCTGTCAGTTGTGGCCGAGGAACTCGACTCAAGTGGTAAGCGGGTCGCAGCCGCATCCCTCGATATCACCGACGCGGATTCCTGTGGCGCCTTCGTCGAGCTCGCCGTGCAACGGTTTGGAGCCATCGACGCCCTCATTCAAGTGGCCGCCTTTGAGCACGCATGGGGTGGCCTTTTCGATTTGAAGGCCGAGGATTGGCGGGCCGCCTACGAGACAAACGTGCTGGGGGCGCTCACCATCCTTCGCCCGGTGGCGGAGATCATGCGAAATGGCGGTGGAGGATCGGTCGTCTTCATCGGCTCGCAGTCGATGTTCAAGCCCCAGATGGCGCAGGGGGGATACGCCGCGTCCAAGAGCGCACTTCTCACTGCCATGTACTACCTGGCCGACGAGCTGGGTCCTGCCAACATCCGGTGCAACATGGTCATCCCATCATGGATGTGGGGGCCTCCCGTGCAGGGCCTGGTGTCCTACCGATCCAAGAAGGAATCCCGCACGGAGGAGGAAGTGCTCCACGAGATCGTCGGAGAGTTCCCACTGCGGCGGATGACAGAGGACGGCGAGGTCGCCGACGTGGCCTGCTTCTTCGCCTCCGACCGGGCCAAGGCAGTCACCGGACAGTTCCTCCTGGTGAACTGCGGGGAGATGTCACGATGACTGATCGTAAGCGTGTGGTCGTATGGGGCACCGGCTTCGTCGGCAAGTTGGTCATCCCCGAGATCATCCGCCACCCGGTCTTCGAGCTCGTCGGCGTGGGCGTCAACGATCCGGCCAAGGCCGGCCGCGACGTGGGCGAGATCTGTGGAATCCCGCCCGTCGGTATAACCGCAACCAACGACGTCGAGGAGCTGATCTCCCTGCGACCTGATGCCTTGGTGCACTATGGACCAACGGCGGCGCACGCCCAGGACAACATCGCTCTGATGGGAGCGTTCCTTCGCGCCGGAATCGACGTCTGTTCGACGGCTATGACCCCATGGGTCTGGCCTTCGATGACCCTGAACCCCGCGCCCTGGATCGAGCCGATCACCGAGGCCTGCCGTACAGGCAGATCCTCCTGCTTCACCACGGGCATCGATCCTGGATTTGCCAACGACCTTCTCCCGATGACCCTCATGGGACTCTGCGGGGAGGTGCGGTCGGTGAATGCGCTGGAGATCCTCGATTACATCAACTATGAGGGGGATTACGAGGACGAGATGGGCATAGGACGGCCCCCCGAATTCGTCCCTCTACTCGAGCACACCGACATACTCGTGATGTCGTGGGGCGCCACCGTGCCGATGATCGCTCATGCGGTTGGGATCGAGCTGGACGAGATCACCACCACATGGGAGAAGTGGGTGACCGAGAAATCGATCACGACAGCCAAAGGTGTCATCGAGCCCG
>DASPVS010000434.1:0-2209 GCA_035622235.1 Acidimicrobiales bacterium
GAAATACCCGGTATCGGCAATTCCCGTGTCCCTGAGTTCGACGGCGAGGGGTGACCGGTACGTGTAGATATGCCGACCCGGTCACCCTGACGAAAGAGCCACCCATCCGGGATTACGCTCCGCCCCCCCGAGCGATCCCGAGCTGCTCCGCGCATCCTGGGCAAGCCCCGGATGATGGCAAGCCAGCGATCGTCGGAACAGACTGGCTCCTGTGGCAACTGCCAGCGTGAATGGTATCGAGCTCTACTACGACTTGCACGGGAGTGGGCCAGCGGTGATGGTCATCCCAGGACTCGGGGGTGACACGCGGATGTTCTCACCAATCGTCACGGCGCTAGCCGAGAAACACCAGGTGCTGGTCTTCGATCCACGAGGAGCAGGTCGGAGCGAGAAGCCCGACGTTCCCTATTTGGCCGAGGAGATGGCGGACGACACCACCGGTCTCCTCGACGTCGTCGGCATGCAGGCACCCACAGTGATTGGTTACTCAATGGGCGGGCGCATCGCTCTCAGCCTCGGCCTCGACCACCCAGACCGCGTCCGAAGCTTGCTCCTCGCCGCCACGTCAGCAAGGACGCCGCCAATCCGTCCCTTGACCTGGCGATGGTTCATGATGGACGTACTCGGCCGGATTCGGCTTCCCGTCGATCCGCAGCCGCGCTATGCACAGCAACGACAACGGGAGGCTTTCCGTACGTTCGACTGTTCGACTCGCCTCGATCAAATCAGAGTGCCGACGACTGTGATCCACGCCAGTGACGATCACGTCACGCCTTATGCATTTGCTTTGGAGCTACAGCGTGGTATCCCCGGCGCGCGACTGGTCACGGTCAAAGGTGGCCATTTCGCCTTGCTCATGAGAGAGCGCATCCGACTGATAGAGGAGGCCGAGGCGCTGGCGGCTTGACGCGAGTCGACCGGTATCCGCGTTCTCGCCCCCGCACTGTATGTGCCAGTGGTTGAGTGCGATCAACGGCCGAGGCCACCGCCCGGTACTAGCGGCCCGCTCAAAATTTCCGACCGGCTGCCACCTGGCTGATCTGGGCTCCTCGTAACGACTACGGCTCCCATCACGTGAGCGCCAGTACGCTATGTGCACGCAGACGCTCACCTTCCTCTTCACCGACATCGAGGGGTCAACTCGGCTGTGGGAGAACAAACCTGATGAGATGAGACTTGCCCTAGCGCGACACGACGACCTCATGCGGTCAGCGATCAAGCGCTCGGGTGGTCAGGTCTTCAAGACTGTCGGGGATGCCTTCTGCGCTGTGTTCGAGGGTGCCCTGGATGCTGTGCGAAGCGCCGCAGCGGCGCAGCGGGCGATCGAATCTGAAGCTTGGCCACAAGACACCACGATCCGGGTTCGCATGGGTGTTCACAGCGGCACCTGTGAGGAGCGTGACGACGATTTCTTCGGACCTACCGTGAACCGAACCGCCCGCCTAGAGGCAGCAGCGCACGGAGGCCAGGTCCTCATATCGGGAGCAGCCTCTCGCCTCTTGGGCGACGTCTTGCCCCAAGGCATGACCCTCACTGACCTTGGTGAGCACCGTCTCAAGGATCTCTCGGAGCCGTTGCGAATCTTCCAACTCGATATCGATGGGCTGAGGACCGATTTCCCGCCAGTGCGATCTCTCGACAACCCCCGACTGCGCAACAACTTGCCAGTGCAGGTTACCGCCTTTGTCGGACGGGTACGGGAGATGGAAGACGTCCGTCGCCTCATGACGACTTCCCGCCTCGTCACGCTCACCGGCGCCGGCGGGGTCGGCAAGTCACGTCTCGCAATGCAACTGGGTGCGGAGCTCATCGATGGCTCCGGTCACGGTGTCTGGCTTGTCGAATTGGCGACCGTCGTCGACCCAGACGCGGTCCCGCTGGCCCTTGTAGAGGCGATCGGTCTGCGGGAGGAGCCGGGGCGGTCCGTCGATGAGACACTCATCACCCTTCTTCGTGAACGCTCGCTGCTGATCATTCTCGACAACTGCGAGCATCTGCTCGGAAGCTGTGCCAAGACTGTCGATCTGCTGCTCCGTGAGTGCCCTGAAGTCGCCGTTCTAGCAACCAGCCGGCAACCACTCGGAGTCGTTGGAGAACAACTCTATCGGGTCCCCTCCCTATCCCTACCAGTTGAGAGCACCTCTCCTTCCGACCTCTCGCGTTTCGATGCAATCCAGCTCTTTCTCGAACGAGCGCGGGCTCATGACCC
>DASPVS010000435.1:0-3336 GCA_035622235.1 Acidimicrobiales bacterium
GGCCAAAGGAGCGCGAAATGGACTTCCCCGTCGACGACCAGTCGGTCACCCCGTCACAGGGTCCTGAATCGGACGATCGGTCCTGGAAGAGGCACAAGGCTCGGTGGATTGCGGGCGCCGGCGGTCTCACCGTGGTGCTCGGGTTCGCAGGTTACGGGGCCGCTGCTCTTACCGCCCCAGCCGCCTCCACCAATGCCGACGCGGCATCGACCGCCACATCGTCAGGCGGCCCTGCGATACCGGCGACGGCGGGATCGGACCTCGCGGGCCTCCAGGGTTACTCCGGGCTTCAAAACGCGTTTGCGTTCGGAGCCTCAGGACTCGGCGATATTTCCCTCGGATCCGCGGACGCCGGACAGCTCGGGACGGTCAGCTCGGTTTCGACCGGCTCGCTCACGGTGTCGTACCAGGACGGGTCGACGAGAACCTTCACGACGAACAGCTCGACCACGTACCTGAAGGACGGTACGAAGGCCTCCGCCTCCGTCGTCAGCGTCGGAGACCACGTGGTCGTGGTGACACAACCGCGCATCTATATGGGACGCACACCCGGTGGGCCGGTTTCTAACCCCAGCGGAGCAACTCCTGATTCGGCCTCGTCGAATTCGGGCTCGCCGCCGCCGGCGAGCTCAGGCTCGGGCTCGGGCTCGGGCTCGAGCCCGGTTGGAAGCTCGAACGTTGCAACCACCGTCGACGTCGTATCCCCAAGCGTCGTCGGAAAGGTCGTCTCTGTAGCGAACGACCGGATCACCGTGGAAGACGCACAAGGCTTCTGGCACACGGTCAGAGTGAGCTCGTCGACCGCTTACGAGCTCGGTGGACAACCGGCGACGTCGTCGGCCGTCGCGACCGGCGAACAAGTAGTCGCTCGCGGCAGCGTCGATCCGAATCACACCGATCTCGACGCCTCTTCTGTCGACATCGTCCTTCCGCAAGTGACAGGTCGCGTGACCTCGGTTTCGGGGACGACGATCACATTGCAGGGGGCCGGCACATTGCACGGCGCCGGTACATTGCAGGGCGGCGGCAGTACGTCGTCGATCACAGTGGACACCACGCCGGCGACCGTCTTCGAAGTCGTCTCCGGCACCGTTCGCGCGGGCCCGGCGCAAGGCGGGAGTGCAGGTTCTACCTCTCCGGGGAGCCTCGCAGACGTGAAGGTCGGGGACTTCGTGACCGCCGAGGGTCAAAAGTCTCCCGACGGGACGGTGACCGCGACGACCGTGTCGGTGCTGTCGCTGCCGGTACCCATGAGCCCTCCGGCACATCCCGGCACCGGTGGCTTCGCTCCGGGCCACGCCCCTTTCGGTAACTCATCGCAGAGCTCTTCTTCGGACACATGACTGCCTGAGGCACTTCCCGAGGCTTTCTCGCACGCCGACTAGGCTCGCTGCGACCGAAAGGGAGGAGGCCGGAATGAAGGTCGTCGTGGACTACGACGTGTGCGCGTCCAATGCGGTGTGCATGGGCATCGTGCCCGAGGTCTTCGAAGTCAGGGACGACGGCTTTCTCTACGTGCTTCAAGAGAACCCGGATCCTGAGCTCTACGACAAGGTGCGGATGGCTGCCAACAATTGCCCGACCGGGGCGATCACCCTCGAGGAGGATTAGCAACGGTGGTCCCGGTCGGTAGGGGTGGTCCCGTCCCGGGTCCACCGAGGGTGCGGTTCGCCCCTTCACCTACCGGATTCCTCCACGTCGGCAGCGCGCGTGCGGCGCTGTTCAACTGGCTCTTCGCGCGTCACAACGACGGCGTCTTCATACTCCGCATCGAGGACACCGACGCGGAGCGCAACCGGGAGGAGTGGGTCGAGGGGATCCTGACGTCACTCGCGTGGCTCGGAATGGAGCCGGACGAAGGCCCGTTTCGTCAGTCCGAACAGAATCGAAGGCACCTGGAGGCGGTCGATCGACTGTGGGAAGAAGGTCATCTCTACGCGTGCGACTGCACTCGCGAAGAGATCGACAGCAGGACCCGCGGCAACCAGACACCTGGATACGACGGCCACTGCCGTGAGCGAGGACTGGAGCGCGCCCCCGGTCGCGTCCTCCGCTTCCGGGTTCCGCACGAAGGCATCACCGTGGTGGAGGACATCGTCAGGGGAACTGTGGAATTCCCCAATGCATCGATCGAGGACTTCGTGGTTGTCAAGTCGAACGGCCAACCATTGTTCATTCTGGCCAACACGGTTGACGACATCGACATGCGGATCAGTCACGTGATCAGAGGCGAAGACCTCCTTCCGTCGACGCCCAAAGGAATCTTCATCTACAAGGCTCTGGAAGGGGACGACGCCGATCTCCCTGCCTACGCACACCTTCCCCTGCTCGTGAACAAACAACGGAAGAAGCTCTCCAAACGCCGCGACGAAGTCGCGGTCGAGGCGTACCGAGCGCAGGGCTATCTCTCTTCCGCTTTTATCAACTATCTCGCCCTCCTTGGCTGGAGCGATCCGAGCGGTCGCGAGGTGCTTTCGGTGAGCGAACTCGTTGCGGACTTCAGGTTGGAGGATGTGAACCGGTCGCCGGCCTTCTTCGATGTGGACAAACTGCGGCATATGAACGGCGAGTACATCGCGGCGATGAGCGTCGACGAGTTCGTCGATGCCTGCGAGCCGTTCGTCTCGGGAGAAGACGTGCCCTGGCAACCGGACCGATTCGACGAAAGAAAATTCCGATCGATCGCCCCGGAGATCCAGACCCGCGTGAAAGTGCTGAGCGAAGTTCCCGCGATGGTCGACTTTTTCTTCGTCGATCGGGTGGTGCTCGATCCCGACGCATGGGACAAGGTTTCACGCGACCCGAGCTCCGCCGAAATCCTCGAGAAGGCACTAGCGGCCTATGCCGCGTGCCCTTGGTCGCGCGACCAACTGCATTCGGTGACAGCTGAGATCGCCGAATCGGTCGATCGAAAGCTAAGAGACGCTCAGGCGCCCATCCGAGTAGCTGTGACCGGCAAGTCCTTCGGACCTCCCCTCTTCGACTCGATGGAGATTCTGGAACGCGAAACCGTTCTCGAACGGATCGACACAGCTCGGACACGCCTCGGTAAGGGCCCTCGTAGCTAGCGTGATGAGCTAGCCTCTGAAGTCACCCGTTCGGGGGTGGTGTAATCGGCAACACGGCAGGTTCTGGCCCTGTTATTGGGGGTTCGAGTCCTCCCCCCCGAGCTCGTCTCGAGAAGCGATGGTAGCGATCCAGAGTCGGGGTCGGCGGCGACCGGCGGACTCTGCGCTTGTGAATTCCAGGAGATCGTGGCCCGGTGAGCGACCTATCGCCCGGATCTCGTCCGGCGGGAAGCCAACGGCCCCTAATGGCAAAGGCCGATTCACGCCG
>DASPVS010000436.1:0-5487 GCA_035622235.1 Acidimicrobiales bacterium
CGGGCTCAGCAACGAGGTCTCGCCCGATCGCATCATGAACGTGCTCGCATCGACGAACGACCCTCAAAGGGCGGCCGAAACGCTCGTCCGGATGGCCAACGAGCACGGTGGCAATGACAACGTGACCGTGGTGCTCATCGACGTCGTTGGCGACGATGACGGCTCCACCACAAATTCGTCCACGGAGATAAGTGAGCCTGTCGTCGCACAGGACATGAGCCGAAAGACACGAGCCGGCGACGACGGCGCCGACCACGCTCTCAGCTCTCAACAACGTCCGACGACGGCGACGGCAGCTCCGGTCTACGAGGGGGCCGACGTCTCCGGCAGTCAGTCGTCCTCGCTTGGTGATGCTGGTAGGGGGATCTACGCAACCGCAGTGAGTGGAAATCTGGCGCAGACGGGATCGCCTTCGGCCACCTCAGCGCTCACCGGCGTGCAACCTCTCACCAATACGGTGAGCGTTCACGCTCCGACCGAACGGCCGAGTGATCGCCGTGATCGTGGCCGCCGTCGTGGCCCGCGTCGAATCACGTTCCGGAGCGTTATTTTCGTGCTCCTAGTAGCGGGCGTCGCGTACGGCGCCTATGCACTTGTCGAGTGGTATTCACAGAACTCGTACTTCGTTCAGGTGGACCACGGTGAGCTCGTCGTGTACCAGGGGAGGCCGGGAGGATTTCTGTGGACACACCCCAAAGAGCTCAAGAGAACGGGTGTTCCGGTCCTGCAAGTCCCCAACCAATACTGGGGTGCTCTACGCAGCGGCGTAGAGGAGTCGTCATACGGAGCCGCCGTTCAGTACGTGAATCGATTGCAGCAGTACGAGGCGAGCCTGCAGGGTGGGGCGACACCCTCGCCTTCGGTGCCTCCACCGCCGTCTTCGACGACTGCTGCGAGTCCCTTGTATCCGAGCGCGGACCCGCGTGCTCATAGGCACGAGCACACCCCTGGCCAGACGACACGCCAGAGCTGGCAAGCGGGAGAGGTTTGAGGTGTTTCCCGCGACCTCACACTCGACTTGCGCTGGCATGCTGCGTGGAATGAAGCGTCCTGAGGCCAAGGCCGCGCGCGGGGAAACGCTCGATCCGACCGTGCGGGTGGTGTGAGATGGCGAGACGAATCGGATGGCTCGGCGTCTTCATTCTGCTGTGTTTCGTAGTCCTCTTCGCACAGCTGAACAACGTGCAGGTGGCAAAAGCGAAGAAGTACGCGACTGATCCGAACAACCCCCGTATCGCAGCAGAGCAGTACAGCCAGCCGAGAGGGGAGATCCAGGCGTCTGATGGAACGGTGCTTGCCTTGTCCGTTCCGGCGCCGTCCGGGTCGATCTACAAGTACCAGCGGGTTTACCCGCCGGCGACGGCTCAGCTCTTTTCGCAGATAACAGGATTCGACTCGATCTTCACGGGCAGAACAGGAGTGGAGGCGAGCTACAACTCCTACCTCGTCGCTCACAATCAGCCGGTCAAGACGCTGCGGGACCTCCTCACCACCCGCACCGTGACCGACACCGTGAATCTCACCCTCGACCCGAAGTTGCAAGCTGTCGCAGCAAACGCTCTCAACCCCCCCGGTGCTCCGCTTCGTGCCGGAGCGGTGGTCGCCATCGATCCGACCACGGGAGCGATCAAGGCTATGTACTCGTATCCGACTTACGATCCCAATCCGATCGCATCCCTCAACCCCAAGACGTTCAACTTGGGTTGGTACGCATACAACTCGCAGGTTCAGAACATCATCAATCCGGTGGGTGGCCTCACATACGGCCTCTCGCTCGCGTACGGGGATGCTGGTTTCGCACCGGGCTCGACCTTCAAGACGATCACAACATCAGCGGCGTATGATCGGGCACCCCTACTGGTGGTCAAGCAGTACCCGACTGAGCAGTGCATAAAGCCCGGAACCCTCGGGGGTCAGACCACTCAGCAACTCTGCAATTTCGACAAGACGGAAGCTTGTGGCGGAGATATCGCAGCAATGCTCCCGCCGTCGTGCGATACGGGATTCGCGCTTCTCGGCACGGATGTCGGTGGACAGAACATGTACGACGAGGCGACGGGCTTCGGTTTCAACCGGCAGCCTCCGCTGGACCTCCCCCCGGCCCCACAGCAGGTTTCTACCTTCCCCCTCTATGTCGATCACGGCGATCAGATCCTGTTGGCGTATTCATCGATCGGACAGGAGAACGTGTCAGTCAGCCCGCTGCAGATGGCTCTCGTCGCTGCGGGCATCGCCAACCATGGTGTGATCATGACGCCGCACGTCATGGAATCGATTCACGACAGCCAGGGCAATCTCGTAACCAGTTACCAGCCGAAACCGTGGCTTGTCGCCACGTCACCCCAAACCGCGCAGGCGTTGAACGGTCTTATGCAACTTGTCGTGAGTCAGCCCGGTGCAACTGCTTCGGGTGTCGGATTCCCGCCGGACGAGCACGTGGCGGCCAAGACCGGCACAGCGCAAACCCTGAACAACACCGCGATCAACGCCTGGATGATCGCCTTTGCGCCCGCCAACCAGCCGAAGATCGCCGTGGCCGTGATGATCCCCAACCTCCGAAACAGTCAGTACGGAGGCGCCGGGGCCGACTATGCAGGACCCGTGATGAAGCAGGTGATCGCGGCGGCCCTCAGTGGTGAATGAGACGCAACCATGAGCGAATGGAACGAATTACCCCTGTCAATGGCCAAAAGTCGGGAGAAGTCCCCAAAGTCGGGTTCCCTAAGCCCGAGAAAGGTGCGCGAAGAGAGGAAAGCGATGCGATCGACGGACTCCGTAACCCTCGGGCGTAGGCTTTGACGCGCATGGACCCGACCCAGCAGCCCGCTCGTGTCCTCTCGGGACGCTACGAGCTCGCTCATCTCGTAGCGCGAGGTGGAATGGCCGAGGTCTACCGGGCCCATGACCGCCTTCTCGACCGGCCCGTCGCTCTCAAAGTTCTCTTTCCTGAACTTTCGGTGGACAGGTCGTTCGTAGAGAGGTTCAAGCGCGAAGCACAAGCGGCTGCGAATCTGTCTCACCCGAATATCGTGCCGGTCTTCGACTGGGGTGAGGACGAAGGCACTTACTTCATCGTTATGGAGTTTGTCGACGGCCGTGCCTTGTCGGCGATATTGCGGACCGCGGGCCCCCTTCATCCTGATCGAGCAGCGGAGATAGGAGCCGACGTAGCGGGAGCGCTCGCTTACGCGCATCGCCACCACGTAGTTCACCGAGATGTCAAGCCGGGAAACATACTCATCACCGATGAGGGAACGGTAAAGGTCACCGACTTCGGGATCGCCCGCGCCGTGAATACGGAGGAGAGCCTCACTCAGACCGGTGCGGTGATGGGCACCGCAACGTATTTCTCACCGGAGCAGGCCGAGGGCGTGGGCGTAGACCACAGGACCGACATCTACTCGCTCGGCGTCGTGTTGTTCGAGATGGTCACCGGGAGACCGCCGTTCCTGGGCGAATCCCCGGTCGCAGTCGCGTCGAAGCACGTGAGGGAAGATCCGCCCGCACCTCACACCCTTAATCCCTCGGTACCGCCCGACCTCGAAGCGATCATTGCAAAGTGCATGGCCAAGTCGCCCGAATTCCGCTACGCGACCGGCGACGACCTTCGCGTCGACCTCTTGCGTTTCCGCGAAGGGCGAGCGGTCAGCGCCGGTCCCCCTCCGGCTCAGACGACGCAAGTCGTGGGGGCTGCGGCTGCCGCCGACGCAACTCAGGCTTTGCCGAGCTCGACTGCTGAACCTGAAGAAGAGGAGCCGAAGAGTCACACAGGCCTGTATGTGACGCTCCTTCTCATCTTGCTCGCTGCCCTCGGTGTAGTCGTGTTCTTCCTGGGGAAGTCGCTCGGCTGGTGGGACACCTCGAGTGGCGGATTCTCTTTGCCCGACGTCTCAGGTCAGACCGTGTCGCAGGCGACTTCGAAGCTCGAGTCCGAAGGCCTCGTGGTCAGCACTCAAAAGGATGCTGCGAGTAGCGCCCCCGCCAACCAGGTCGTCGGAACAAGACCTCCCGCAGGAACCCAGGTCCATCGTGGTGAGACGGTGGTCCTCCTCACGGGCGGAACTTCAACGACTTCGAATCCTGTGTCCAACCTGGTGACGGTGCCCGACGAAATCGACTCGTCCGTGATCGACGCGCAAACCAGTCTCACAGCCCAGGGCCTCAAACCGAACGTTGTCTTCAGCGACAATTGCACCCAGGTGAACGTCGTATGCGACCAGAACCCCACGGGCGGCACCAAGGTGAGCCCGAACACCTCGGTGACCCTCTACACGGCCCCGACACCGACCACCACCACGACGTCTCCTCCGACTTCATTGCCCACCACCGTCGTGATCCCGTCCGTCCGAGGTGACAGCCCGACGACGGCCTGCAATATTCTCGGCCAGGTGGGTCTCACGTGTGGGTCCACAATTTCGCAGCCTGACAACAACATCGGTGCTGGGCTTGTCATAGACACGCAACCTGGCGCCGGGACAACGGTGAATCGCGACGCCGTTATCAACCTCCTCGTCTCGACGGGTCCGCCTACGAGCTCGACCACAACGTCAACGCCGGCCCCGCTGGGTCAGACTTCGTTCGGGTTCGGAGGGCCGACCACGTCTGGAACTGGAAATCAACCCGGAGATCAAGGAAATCAACAACCCCAGCTCCGGAGGCGCAGCGTTTCGACCGACTAGAGGTCCTGTCCGTATCTACCGAGGGCCGTGAGGGTTCGTCGCCAAGGCGCTGAACATCGGGGGGCTAGGTCCACCAAAGTGTGACTGCACGTTCTGCGAGTCACTGATGCTGCGTACTAGTCGTTGCGACCTCGAAGCCGCTCATCGCCAAGAAGTTCGCAAGCAAGCGGGGGCCGTACGGCGTCAGTATCGACTCCGGGTGGAATTGCACGCCTTCCACGGCCAGGGAGCGGTGACGAATCGCCATCACGATGCCGTCGCGGGTCTCGGCGGTCACCTCGAGGGCTTCACCGATGCTGCTTCGGTCCACCACAAGCGAGTGATAGCGCGTCGCTTCGAAGGGGTTCGGCAGGCCGGACAACACTCCTTGGCCTTTGTGGAAGATCGGAGAGGTCTTTCCGTGCATCAGCTCGGGAGCCAGTTCGATGCGCCCACCGTAAGCCTGACCGATGCATTGATGTCCGAGGCACACTCCGAGGATCGGAACCTCTCCGGCCATCCGTGTCACGACCTCGAGGCTGATTCCGGCGTCCTCGGGTCGACCCGGACCTGGGGAAAGGACGATGGCGTCAGGGTGCTCGGCCCTGATTCCGTCAATTTCAATGGCGTCGTTGCGGTGGACGACTGGCTCCGCTCCCAACTCACCGAGCTCCTGTACGAGGTTGTACGTAAAGGAGTCGTAGTTGTCGACAACGAGCACTTTTGGCGCCACGACCGAACTGTAGCGGTACGCCTGAGTGCGGCCCGATCCGGAGCCTCGCTATCCTCGTCGCATGGCCAGCGGAGGACCGGGAGGGGCGAGCCGAAA
>DASPVS010000437.1:0-3168 GCA_035622235.1 Acidimicrobiales bacterium
CTGGGGACGAGCCGCCAACGCAGCTGGCCCCTCGGAATGGCACTCCGCAGCTATTACCGCTCGCCGCGACACGACGACAACTTCATCGAATCGCATCTCGACGTCCGAGGGCCCGACGGGAAGGTCGTGCCCGGGTACGGCTGGATCTTCCCGCTCGGAGACGGTCGAGTGAATGTCGGCGTGGGGCTTCTCTCGGTGGAGGGGAGATGGAAGGGAGTGAACACGACGCGCCTTCTCGATACGTTCCTGGAGGCGGCGCCGGCTTCGTGGGAGTTGTCGCCCGAGGCGGCGTGTTGTCCACCCACAGGCGGCAAACTGCCGATGGGACTCTCGGTCGGTCCTCGCGTGGGCCCGACCACGCTGGCGATCGGCGACGCGGGAGGGGGCATCAATCCTTTCAACGGAGAGGGCATCGCGTACGGCTACGAGACGGGGCGTCTCGCTGCGGCGTGCCTCGGCCAAGCCCTGACCGGCGGTGGTCCCGAAGCACTCACCGAATACGAAGAACGGCTCGAGGAGGCTTACGGCCTCTACTTCAGGATCGCGCGCCAGTTCGTCCGCATGATCAGCCGCCCGCAACTCATGCGAGCGTGCGTTTACACAGGAATGCACTCAGAAGGGGTCATGGCGACGCTCCTTCGGATCATGGCGAACCTGATGCGACCAGACGAAAACGGAAGCGCCGAAGTCGCCTACGCCGCGCTCGAGCGTCTCGCTCGCCTGTCCGGGGCCGCTTGAATTCAACTTGAATTCGGCTCTCTATGAGGATCAGGCGCCTGGAGAAGCGGGACCTGCTCTCATCGAATGGTGCGTTGGTGCGGGGGGGCTCTGCGTGTTCGCGTTTCGGTTCCCGGTTACGTAGAGGACGAGAAAGACGTCGACTGCGAGCGCCATCAGCACGACGATCGCAAGTGCGACGACCGTGAGTGAAAGTCTCCGTTCTGTCTTCCGGCGTTCCTTGTCATCCTCGTCCGTCGCGTCGCGCGTCGTCCTCGCAGATGTGATGACCGTCGGAGCCGGTGCCATGCCCGGGAGCTGAGGCACCGCAGGCGGAATCGGCTGAGCATTTGGCGCGTACGCCGCGGGCGGTGTTGGAGCGGGCGTAACGGCGGGCAACGGGGGAACAGGCGCTGCCGGCACGGAGGGAGGGGGACCGGCCGATGGCGGCACCGTCGGCGCGGGTAACGGAGGCGCCGTCGGAGTGGCCGATGCTGGCGCCGTCGGCGTAGGAGGAGCAGCAAGCGCCGGTGCGGCGGCAGGGGAAGTCCGTGCGGGCGCCGCTTGCACGGGAGCGGTCTGTGCAGACGCCGCTTGGACGGGAGACGCTTGCGCAGGGGCGGTGGGAGACGCCGGCGGTGAAACGTTTGCGACCGTTGAAGTTCCCGATACGGAACTTCGCCCTCCGTTTTGGGCTGCCATGGTCTCGAGTTGCACTTCGAGCACAACGGTTTCAGAGGGCGAGACCCTTTCGACCGGTATGAGGAACTGAAGTGCTCGGCCTGCCGAACGTCCGATCTCGAGCACCGTCGCGGGCCGTCCGTCAGGAAGCGTCGTCTGGCGCTGGAACGCGAAGCTCGTGGTGGACTGCCAACGGATCAGATGCTCCGTCGCCGGGTTGGGACCCACCACTGTCAGACCTTCAGTTGTGGCGACGAGCGAAATCCCCGGAACGGTCGAGGACCCTTGCTGTGTCTCGGCCACCAGCCAAACCTCTTCCAACTTGAGCAGGACCTGCTTACGACGCTGCGTCGAGGACGTCATCTCGTGTCACCTACTTTCCGAGGGCTTGCGAAGCAGCGGCCGCCCGACGCGCGACCGTCTGGCTGAGGGAGGTGAGAAGGTTGGGATCCACCGGTCTTCCGACCGAAGCGACTGAAACCTCGGCCTCGACCTGCCCTGAAGCAATGAACGTCGTGGCAAGATCGATCACCCCTCGACCTGTGATCGTCACTGGTGTGTTGACCGTGACACCGCTCGCGCCCGCGGCTCCGGTCAGAGGCACAACTGAGGGAGCCGGCTCCGCGAACACCCTGCTGCTCCCCGCCGAGACCTGGAGCAGGGCCCCCAGAAAAGCCTGCATACAAACGGGGAAATGGGGGCTCTCGAGGCTCGTGAGCTGCGCTTGAACCGACTCCGCACTCGTTACTTCCGCTGCTTGCGAGCTCACATCGGTCAACCCGCCGTCATCGGTGAAGATCGGCGACGACTCGGCGACAAGGTTGTCTGTCGGCTTCACCAATTGGCTAGCAACGGTCGACCCCATACAGCTCGCGAACTGCTCGACCGACTGCGGCGGGGCGACGTTGCCCGCATCGGGACTCGTCCCCGGAGCTTTTGCATTCACAACCCACGCGGGCCCGAGATCGCTAGCAGTCAGATCGACACCCGAAATGATCGACTCGCTTGAGGACGTTCCTCCGCCCAATCCGATACTTCGGAGAAGGCCGTGACGCTCACCCATCCACGCGAGCGAACCGACGACGAGCACCGCGATCGTGATCATGGCTGCAAGTCGGGCGCGCTTAGAAGTTTTCGCCCTGGAGAGTCCAGGTGGGTTCCCGACTCCAGGTGGGTTCGCGACCTGGACGAAACCGACCCCGGGTGCGGCAGGCGTGAGCTGTGGCGACCCGGCGAACTGCTCGGGAGCCATTTGCGGCGGAGCCATTTGCGGCGGGGCCATCTGCACAGGGGCCATTTGCGGCGGGGCAGGCAGTGTGGCTGCGGTCGCCACCTGAGCCGCGGGCGGGACAAGCAGGCCCCCGGCCACGATAGGAGGGGGAGGCGGCGGATAGGAGCCGACCGACGGTGCGGGAGAGGGAGCTACAGGTGATCCGGGCGCGGTCGGAGGAGGTTGTGGCGGCGCCCCGAAAAGGGGTGGGAGCCCTGCGTTCCCCGACGGGCCGGCATTCGCAGCAGACCGGTCAGAAGGCCCATCCGACGACGGACGGGGAGCGCCGAACAAAGGTGGCAGGGCTGCTAGGGCTTTGGTCTGCTTCGAGGCTCGGGCCCTGCTCTCCATCGGCACGACCGGGGGCGGAAGGAAACCGGCTACACCCGAGGGAGGAACCGCGGGAAACGGACCTCCGGGTGGCGGGGGAAGAAGTTCGGCAGCGGACGGCGGAGGAGGCGGCAGGACCGAGCCCGTTGCGGCAGAGGGCGGGGGCGGGA
>DASPVS010000438.1:0-3361 GCA_035622235.1 Acidimicrobiales bacterium
CACGGGTGGACCATCATCGCCGCGTGCGCGCCATCGAACGCACCTCGCTCGAGCAGGAGGATCTTCCCGCCCCCGCCTTCCTCGGCAGGCGTTCCGAGCACCGTTACGGACAGACCGAGGTCGTCGGCGATCGGAGCTAGAGCCATCCCTGCACCGACTGCGGACGCCGCGATCAAGTTGTGCCCACACGCGTGACCGACCCCCGGGAGGGCGTCGTACTCTGCGCAGATCACGAGCGAGAGCGGGCCCGATCCAACTCGCCCCCTTAAAGCGGTGGACAGACCGCAAATGCCCAGCTCGACTTCGAACCCTGATCTTGTGAGCGCCTCAGCTACACGTTCGGACGCGTGGTGCTCCTCGAAGCAAAGTTCGGGATCGTCGTGGATGGCCTCGCTGAGCGCCACCAGCGAGTCGCGGCTTTGCTCCACCAACCGACGAGCCTCGGTCTTCGCGCTCATCGAGTCATTCGATTCGAGTCATTCGATCACGACGACGACATCACCGGGGCCGACAGAATCTCCCGCGGCGACTTTCACTTCTTTGACCGTACCTGCTTTCTCGGCGTTGACGGCGTTCTCCATTTTCATGGCTTCGAGGACACATACCGTTTGCCCGACTTCGACGGCGTCGCCGACGGCGACGAGGACCTTGACGATCGTTCCCTGCATGGGCACGGCCACGACCCCTGAACCGCTCCCGGCGACGGCGGCCCGTGCCCGACCGGGTCTCGAGGAGCGAGCCGAGCCCGAGGAAGTCGCGGCGCCGACGGTCTCGGGGACCCACAACTTGACCTCGTAGCGACGCCCGTCGACTTCCGCCGTCACTTCTCTCATGACGCGTGGGACCGAGTCCTCTGAACCATCGGAATCAGGTGACGGGATCGAAAAAGCGGACGAGGGTTCGAAGGTTGCAGGGTCGAGGCTCGTCTCGACCCAGCGCGTCGAATGTCTCACCGCGGCGAAATCCTCGCTCTTCAAGATGGCTTTGTGCGCCGGGATCGTTGTTGCGATCCCGGTTATCAACGTTTCGTCCAGCGCCCTGAGCATTCGGTGCCTGGCCGCTTCCCTGTCCTCGCCCCAGACGACCAGCTTGGCCACCAAGTTGTCGTAGTACTGGCTCACTTCGTCACCGGCCTCATAGCCCGAGTCCAAGCGGACTCCCGGGCCTCCGGGTGTCCGGAACGTCGTGATCTTGCCCGGGGATGGGGTGAATCGACCTCCGGTCGGGTCTTCGGCGTTGATCCTCACTTCGATTGCATGACCGTCGTGTCTTATGTCGTCCTGGCCGAATCGGAGTGGCTCGCCGGCGGCAATTCGCAGTTGCCACTCGACGAGGTCGAGGCCCGTGACCAGCTCGGTGACAGGGTGCTCGACCTGCAACCTGGTGTTCATCTCGAGAAAGAAGAACGTCCCTTCCTGGAAGAGGAATTCCACCGTCCCCGCATTTACGTACCCGCATGCCCTGGCCACTTCGACAGCGGCGGCTCCCATTGCCGCTCGAACGTCAGTCGGGAACTTCGGGGCGGGCGATTCCTCGACGAGCTTCTGGTGACGACGCTGGCACGAGCAATCTCGCTCGCCGAGCCACAGAGTTGTGCCATAGCCGTCGGCCATGACCTGCATCTCGACGTGTCGTGGCCAAGTCAGGTAGCGCTCGAGGTATATCTCGGAACGCCCGAAATAAGCCTTCGCCTCGCGTTGTGCGGACTCCATGGCCTCTGCGGCCTCGTCGGGCCCTTCGACGACTTTCATTCCGCGCCCACCACCGCCGAAGGCGGCCTTTATCGCAACCGGCCATCCGAATTCGTCACCGAATGCCCGGACCTCCTCGGGATCGGTGACCGGCTCGGTTCGCCCGGGCACCCCCGCCACGCCGACCGCCTCCGCTGCCCGCCGCGAGCTGATCTTGTCTCCCATCACCTCTATCGCCTCGGGGGGAGGCCCGATGAAGACCACTCCTGCGCCGCTGACCGCTCTCGCGAAGTCTGCGTTCTCGGAGAAGAACCCGTAGCCGGGGTGGACTGCATCGGCACCGCTGAGCGTGATCGCCGCGATGATTGCGTCCGTGTTCAGGTAGCTCTCGGCCGCCGTCTGGCCACCGAGGGCGTAGGCCTCGTCGGCGAGCCTGACGTGAAGAGCATCTCGGTCGAGCTCTGAATAAACAGCCACGGTCGCGATGCCCATCTCGCGACACGTGCGTATCACCCGGACCGCGATCTCCCCGCGGTTCGCAATCAGGACTTTGTCGAACACGTTGCAACACTGGCACGGCCCGTGCGGTTCGTGCCATGTGCCCTGGGAGCACCGGTGCGGCACACGGCCCTAGGGTCGAGGTCGATGACCGCTGACGCCCTGTCTTTCACCTCCGCGCCAGGTCCCTCCGGCACAAGGTTCGGCGAGGTCCGCCACTACTCCTCCATCGATTCCACGAATCGACTGTTGTTGGACGAAGCGCGCCTCGGGGCGCCCGAAGGGCTTGTGGCGCGTGCTGAACATCAAAGCGCCGGCCGTGGCCGGATGGGCAGGAGATGGGAGGCCCCTCCGGGAGCGAACCTGCTGGTTTCGGTGCTTCTCCGACCCGAGGTTCCACTGCGAGCGATGCACTTGGTCACCGTTGCTCTGGCGATGGCGACGGCAGACGTGTGCAAGAGCAAGAGCGGCCTCGATCCTTCGCTCAAATGGCCCAACGACCTCATCGTGGGCGATCGGAAGCTGGCCGGGCTGCTCGCCGAGTCGGATCCGGGAACCGACAAGCCAGGAGGTCATGGGCACGGCGGCCGGGCGGTTGTGGTGGGAGTCGGTCTGAACGTGAACTGGCCGGCGCCGGAGGGCGAGGCGGACCGTTCACCGATGAACGACGACCCTCGCCCAGGGCTCGAACTCTCAGGGCTCGACCCTCCCTCAGGTGTCGACCCTCCCTCAGGTCTCGACCTTTCAGGTCTCGACTCGGGGGATCTCCGCACCACGGCTACGTCGATCTGGCGCGAGAGCGGGAGGCGGCTCGATCCAGGTGAGTTGCTGAATCCACTCTTGACCCTGGCGGAGCCGTTGTTGGTCGACCTTCAAAGCGAGAAGGGACGCGAGCGGCTGGCAGAGGAGTACAGAAAACGGTGCTCGACGCTCGGCAGGCAGGTTCAGGTGACACTTCCGCGTGAGACCTTCGAGGCTACGGCTGTGGACCTGACGCCCGACGGTCACCTGGTCGTCGATCTCGGCACTGGCCGGCGCGAGGTGGCTGCAGGCGACGTCGTTCACATCCGCACCGAGAGCTAGTAACGCGGGGGATAGAGAGAGCGCCCTGCAGCCCCGGTCTACGATGGCGCCCCGTGAATGTCCTAGTTACCGGTGGCGCTGGCTTCATC
>DASPVS010000439.1:0-17146 GCA_035622235.1 Acidimicrobiales bacterium
CGTGGTTGCGGGAGACGTCGATCGTGTCTGTCGCGAACGGATCGCCGACGCGGGTCTCGGTGATGCTTTCGAGCACGGTACGGGGCACGGCGTCGGTTTGGATATTCACGAGGCACCTTCGGTCGGTCCGGGGTCGACTGCTATCCTCGAGGCAGGCGCGGTCGTGACCGTGGAGCCCGGCGTGTACCTGGCCGGCGTCGGCGGGGTACGCATCGAAGACACCGTGGTGGTCACCGCAGAAGGCTGTCGCCCCCTCACTCTCTTCCCAAAGGACATCGCCGCCTGATGGCAGTAACGACGAACGACCTCCGCAACGGCATGACGCTCGACCTACCCGACGGACTCTTCGCGGTTGTCGAGTTTCAGCACGTGAAACCCGGAAAGGGGGGCGCGTTCGTTCGCACGAAGCTAAAGAACGTTCGCACCGGTGCAGTTCTCGAAAAAACCTTCCGCGCGGACGAGCGGGTCGAGCAAGCCATAGTCGAGAAGCGTGAAATGCAGTATCTCTACCGCGACGGATCAGACCTGGTCTTCATGGATACAAGCTCTTACGACCAGATCCAGGTCCCTCCGGCGACCCTGGGTGACGCCGCTAACTACGTGACAGAAGGCAACCACGCTGTTCTTCAGACGTATCAAGACGAGATCGTCGGCGTGGAGCTTCCCGCCGCAGTCGAGCTCACGGTCTCCGAAACAGAGCCTGGCTTGCAAGGAGATCGGGT
The DNA here is from genome assembly GCA_035622235.1 of Acidimicrobiales bacterium. Taxonomy (GTDB): domain Bacteria; phylum Actinomycetota; class Acidimicrobiia; order Acidimicrobiales; family UBA8190; genus DASPVS01. The sequence continues at coordinate 723 of DASPVS010000439.1, forward strand.
GTCCGGCGCCCGAAAGCCCGCCACCCTCGAGACGGGCCTGGTTCTGCAAGTCCCGCTCTTCGTGAATCCCGGCGACCGGATCAAGGTGGACACCCGCTCCGGTGAGTACATCACACGGGCCTGACAGTCGTCATCCGACCGAGCGGGGCCTACCGGAAGGTCCCCGTCCGGCGGAGCAGGGCCTACCGGAAGGTCCCCGGAGGGAAGCCCGCGAGCGGGCTCTCTCCCTGCTCTACGAGTCGGAGCTCAAGCGCGAGCCCGTTGCAGATGTAATCGGGAGCCTCCGACCGGGACCGGATCCCTTCGTCGTTGAGCTGCTCCAGGGCACAGAGAAGCATCTCTCTCGAATAGACGCTCTGGTAAGCAGCGCAGCGGTGGGATGGGAGATCGACCGGATGCCCGTCATCGACCGGAGCCTGCTTCGGCTCGGGACCTACGAACTGCTCGAAACACCCGAAACGCCCGTGGCCGTGATCATCGACGAGGCGGTGGAGCTGGCCAAGCGTTACTCGACGGAGCAATCCGGTGGGTTCGTGAACGGCGTCTTGTCGACGATCGCCAGGAATGTTCGACCCGCGCCCGATGCCACCGGCGAGGGCCCCGGAGAGCACACACAGCGGAGCGAAGAAGCACCGGAGGCGATCGCGAGTCAAGACGACTCTGAACAGTCCGGCTGAACAACTGATAGATTGCACAGAACCGTCAAGCGGGTCCCGAGAGGCCCGTACGGACCCGGAGGAAGCGCGTGGCCGAGCGCGAACGCAGATTGACCCCGCCGCGAGGTGGGGTCTTCGTTCCCAGGGTCCAGGTTCTTACCGCCGAAGACGTCGAGCGCGCTCTCACACGGATCGGTCACGAGGTAGCTGAGCGCAACCGAGGCCTAGAAGACGTCGTCATCATCGGCCTTCAGACCGGAGGGGTCCCGCTCGCCAGGAGGATCGGCGAAGTCCTGAACAGGATCGAGCCCGACCTTCGCGTACCTGTCGGAATGCTCGACGTCGCCTTCTACCGTGATGACATCGGCATAAGACCGGTGCTGCCCGAGGCGGTCACAGAAATTCCGATCGACCTCAGCGGAATGACGGTCGTATTGGTCGACGATGTGCTCTTCACGGGGAGGACCATAAGGGCCGCTCTCTTCGCGCTGACCGACTACGGACGCGCACGCGCTGTCCAGCTCGCTGTTTTGGTTGACAGGGGTCACCGCGAGTTGCCGATCAGACCCGACTACGTGGGGAAGAACTTGCCGACGCGTTTCGACGAACAGGTGGACGCAAACCTCGAAGGGGTCGTCCTCGGCGACGTGGTGCCCAGGTGAACGGGTTCCCACGCCACCTGCTTTCGATCGCCGATCTCGACAAGCAACAGATAGAGCAATTGCTCAGGGTCGCTGACGGATTCGCCGAGGTCGGAAGGCGCGCCATTCCCAAGGTTCCGACTCTGAGGGGCCGGACAGTAGTCAATCTCTTCGTAGAGGAATCGACTCGCACCCGGTTGTCCTTCGAAATGGCCGCGCGACGGATGTCTGCGGACGTGATTACGTTCAACGCCGGCACTTCCTCGTTCAAAAAGGGCGAATCCCTCCGCGACACCGTGAAGACGATCGCGGCGATGGGGGTCGACGCGTTAATCATCCGCCACGCCTGCGCAGGTGTCCCGATGCAGGTCTCGAAATGGGTCGACGCGTCCGTCGTGAACGCCGGCGACGGATGGCACGAACACCCCACCCAAGCGCTGTCCGACTGCTTCACCATCCGTCAAGTGCTCGCGGAGCGAGCGGGCCGACTCTCAGAGGACACAGGTGTGGAGGCGTTCGACGGCGTTCGGGTCGCGATCGTCGGAGACATTTCCCACAGCCGGGTTGCCCGTTCAAACGTGATCGCCCTTTCGACACTCGGAGCACGTGTCACCCTGGTGGCGCCAGGCAGCCTCTTGCCATCCTCCCTCGAGGGGTGGCCCGTCGATGGGGTCACGTACGACCTCGACGCGGTTCTTCCGGAAACAGACGTCTGCTATCTCCTCCGTCTCCAGACCGAGCGCGGGGCAGGGTCGTACCTGCCGACGCTCCGCGAATACAGCGCGTCTTATGCCTTGACCGCGCAACGTCTCGAGCGCATGCCTGGCGAAGCGTTCGTGATGCACCCAGGGCCGATGAACCGCGGAGTGGAGATCGACGCTGATGTCGCCGACCTGCCGCGGTCCGTCGTTCTTCGACAGGTCACGAGTGGCGTTGCCGTGCGGATGGCAGCGCTGTTCCTCCTTCTCGGATCGAGCTCCGAAGCTTTGGTGGGGACCGAGTCCGGTTTGACGAAGGATTCGGGGGCCGACGTGGACTTGGTCGACTCGTCGGAGTCTGCAGGTGGGTCGGAGTCTGCAGGTGGGTCGCAGTCTGCAGGTGGGTTGGAGTCTGCAGACCGGTCTGAGTCTGCAGATGGCTCGGAGTCCTCTGACACACCCACGTCATTGGACATGACCGATTCTGATCGAACGCTCGCCCACCCGATCGAGGTCCGCGGTGGCTGAGGCTCGGAGCTCGCGTCGAGCAGCTGTTCGCAGGTCAGGTTCCCGACCGGATTTGGTGATCCGAGGCGGGAAGGTTGCGGACGCCACGGGAGAACGCCGAGCCGACGTCGCGGTCGCCGAAGGAGAAATCGTCGCGGTTGGCCCCGAGCTGGAAGTGCCCGGCGGTGCGGTGGTCCTCGATGCGAGCGGATGTCTCGTCACGCCTGGTTTCGTGGATCTGCACACGCATTTGCGCGAACCAGGCGGCGAGAACGCGGAGACGATCGAAACTGGCACGCGAGCAGCGGTGTTGGGCGGATATACCGCGGTCATGGCCATGCCCAACACGAGTCCTGCCATCGACTGCGCACCGATGGTCCAGGAGGTGCTTCAACTCGCGAAGTCGGCGCTCTGCGAGGTGCAGGTGGCGGGGGCCATCACCAAAGCCAGGGCCGGCGAAGAACTGGCTCCGATGGCCGAGATGAAGGATCTCGGCGTGCGGCTGTTCACTGACGACGGCGCAGGCGTCCAGGACGGGGCGCTCATGCGACGAGCCCTCGACTACGCAAAGGGTCTCGATGTGACACTCGCCCAGCATTGCGAGGATCGCGCGCTGTCCGAGGGCGGGTACATGCACGAGGGTGAGTGGTCCAGCAGGTTGGGTGTCCCAGCGCAGCCTGCCGCCGCAGAGGAGTCCATGGTCGCAAGGGATCTGTCTCTAGTGCGGCTGACCGGAGCCCGTCTTCACCTCTTGCATCTGTCGTGTGCGGGATCGATATCGATGTTGAGATCTGCACGCGCCGAAGGCGTGCCCGTGACGGCGGAGGTGACGCCTCACCACCTCTCGCTCACCGATGCCTGCCTTGGCGATTACGACCCCGTCTTCAAAGTCAACCCTCCTCTTCGTCCCCTACGAGACGTCGCGGAGTTGCGCCAGGCCTGCGTCGAGGGTCTGGTCGACGCGGTGGCCACCGACCATGCTCCCCATCCTCCTGAGTCAAAGGATTGCCCCCTCGACGAGGCTGCCCCAGGAATGCTCGGACTGCAGACTTCGTGGCCGGTGACGCTCGCCTCGCTCCGCCCCGAAATGGATGTCGCGCAGATCATCGCGCTCTTGAGCTGGAGACCCGCTCGCGTAGCGGGAATCGCACTCGACCAGGGCGGTGATCAGGGTGGCCCGATAGCCCCCGGGAGTCCCGCGAACATCTGTGTAGTCGACGCGACTGCAACGTGGACCGTCGAGCCTTCGAGGCTGGCCAGTCGTGCGAAGAACTCTCCTTTCGTCGGTCGGACGCTTACCGGATTGGTGCGGCACACCGTGGCCAAGGGAGAGGCCGTGGTGATCGACGGCGAGGCGCAACGATGAACCGGAGCCTTTCACCTCGCGAGCGTGAACCCTCGTTGCTCGTCCTCGCCGACGGCGAAGTCTTCGAAGGAGAATCCATCGGGTTCGAACCGCCCGGTCGGATCTCCACAGGTGAGCTCGTCTTCAACACTGCCCTCTCCGGGTATCAAGAGATCCTCACTGATCCGAGTTACGCGGGACAGGTCGTCGCGTTCACATACCCCCACATAGGCAACTACGGAACGAACGATGTCGACCAGGAAGCAAAGCGACCTTGGTGTCGCGGACTCGTAGCGCGTGACGTTCCGCCCCGCCATTCGAACTGGCGCGCGGAACTCTCGCTCGAGGATTTCATGCTGCGCCAGGGGCTGGCGGGAATCGTCGGTGTGGACACGAGGCGCCTGACGCGGCATTTGCGCAACTACGGGGCGATGAGCTGCGCCTTTGGAACTGCGGGTGAGGCCGAACTGTTGAGGGCTGCTGAAGCGGAGCCTGGTACGAGCGGCAAGGACTTGGTATCCGAGGTCTCAGTCGCGAGTCCCTATGTGCGCGGCTCGGGTCAGTTCCGAGTGGTCGCCTATGACTTCGGTGTGAAGGAAACGATGCTGCGGTGCCTGGGTGAGCTGGCGACAGTGACAGTCGTTCCTGCCGCGTTCGCGGCGGAGGAGGCGCTGGCGCTCGATCCTCACGGTGTGTTTCTTTCGAACGGGCCGGGGGATCCCGCGGCGCTCACCAAGCAGGCGCAGATCATCTCCGATCTGCTCGGGCGCGTGCCGATCTTCGGCATATGTCTCGGACACCAGCTTCTGGCAACCGCGGCAGGCGGACGAACCCACAAACTCCCCTTCGGCCATCACGGGGGAAATCACCCCGTGCAGCACGTCGGAAGTGGACGTGTCGAGATAACGAGCCAGAACCACAACTATGCGGTCGAGCCGGGGTCGATCGGAACGGGAGGCTCGACCAACGGTTCTGAATCTTCCAGGCGGAGTACGGGGATCCAAGTCACACACGTAAATTTGAACGACGGTGTCATCGAGGGGATCGCAATTCCCCGAGCGGCTGCGTTCAGTGTCCAGTACCACCCCGAAGCGGGACCCGGGCCGCACGACGCCCGGTACCTGTTCGAGGAATTCGAGGGGTTGATGAGGACGCGTTCGCTCGCAGGGGGCTTGTCGTCGAGGTTGTCAGCCTCCGCCTCAGATGGGAACCCACCAGAGAGACAGTCGGATAGAAACGTCTCAGGTACCACGTCGAGTACTAAGTCGGGTCCTAAGTCGGGTACCACGTCGAGTACCACGTCCCAAAGGGTCGTCTAGGTCTCCATGCCCAGACGTTCCGACATAGGGTCGATCATGGTGATCGGTTCTGGCCCGATCGTCATCGGTCAAGCGTGCGAATTCGACTACTCGGGCACCCAAGCGTGCCGGGTGCTCGAGGCCGAGGGTTATCGCGTCATCCTCGCGAACTCCAATCCCGCCACGATCATGACCGATCCCCAAGTAGCGGACCGCACCTACGTCGAACCGCTCGACCCGGATGTCCTCGCCGCGATCGTGGAGCGAGAGCGGCCCCACGCGTTGCTCCCGACGCTCGGCGGACAAACAGGTTTGAACATGGCCATGGAATTGGCTCGGCTCGGGGTCCTCGAAGAGTTCGGCGTAGAGCTCATCGGGGCGAGCGTCGAAGCCATATCCACCTCTGAAGACAGGGACCGCTTCAAGTCGGCGATGGAGGAGATCGGGCTCGAGGTGCCGGCGTCTGGCTTCGCCAGTTCACTCGACGAAGCCATGGAAGTGGGCAAGCGGATCGATTTTCCGTTGATGATCCGTCCCAGCTTCATCTTGGGCGGAGCCGGGACTGGTACCGCGGACAACGAAAGCGAGCTTCGCCGGGTTGCTCGCGAAGGGCTCGCTGCGAGTCCGGTCCACCAAATCCTGATCGAACGGTCGATCGTCGGGTGGAAGGAGTTCGAGCTCGAGGTGATGCGCGATCGAGCAGACAACTGCGTGGTCGTCTGTTCGATCGAGAACCTGGATCCGATGGGCGTACACACCGGAGACTCGATCACGGTCGCACCGGCCCAGACGCTGTCCGACGTCGAGTACCAAGCAATGCGTGACGACGCGTTCTCGTGTATCCGGCGTGTCGGAGTAGAAACCGGTGGTTCGAACATCCAATTCGCAGTCGAGCCGGGTACGGGTCGCCGGCTCGTCATAGAGATGAATCCCCGGGTGTCGCGTTCTTCGGCTCTCGCGTCGAAAGCGACCGGGTTCCCGATTGCAAAGATCGCCGCAAAGTTGGCGATCGGTTACACGCTCGATGAGATCCCCAACGACATAACAGGGGCGACACCGGCGAGCTTCGAGCCCACCATCGACTACGTCGTCACAAAGATTCCTCGCTGGGCTTTCGAGAAGCTGCCGGGGGTCGCGGATCGTCTCGGTACGAGGATGCAATCCGTCGGGGAGGTCATGGCGATCGGGCGCACCTTCCCTGAATCTCTCCAAAAGGCGGTTCGTTCCCTCGAACAAGGAAGGGACGGCGTGAACGCCGACCCCATTGAGCACCGTTACGACGCGACAGGAGACGACGAGCTGCTGGAGTGTGCTGCTCGCCCCAGCCCGGAGCGGATCTTCCAGCTCGAAGTCGCTCTTCGCCGTGGTATCACCGTCGACCAGCTCGTCGCGCGCACCGGCGTGGATCGATGGTTCTTGGATCAGTTGTCGTTGATCGTCTCGGCGCGTCGCAGCATCGAGGCCAGAGCTGTTCGCTCGGGAGGAACCGGTTGTCGGGGTCTCGATCGCCGCGAGTGGCGGTCGCTCAAGCGCCTGGGCTTCTCGGACGCGCAGTTGGGTTATCTGCTCGACGAAGCTGATACCGAAGTGCGCCAAGCGAGGATGGCGGCGGGTGTCTTACCGACGTTCAAGACCGTGGACACCTGCGGGGCCGAGTTCGACGCTCACACGCCGTACCACTACTCCACCTACGAGGACGAGGACGAAGTACGAGAGGCTCTAAGACCGAGGGTGATCATCCTCGGCTCAGGCCCGAACCGGATCGGACAGGGGATCGAATTCGACTACTGCTGCGTCCACGCAAGCCTCGCCCTTCGCGAGGCGGGGTACGAGACGGTGATGATCAATTGCAATCCCGAGACGGTCTCCACCGACTACGACACCTCAGACCGTCTCTATTTCGAGCCGCTCACAACCGAGGATGTGACGAATGTCCTCGAGGCGGAAGTAAATGCCTCGAAGGACCCCTCGAGTCCCGTCGTCGGTGTGATCGTGGCCCTCGGGGGACAGACACCGCTCAAGCTGGCTCATGCCCTTCCTGAGGGAATGGTGCTCGGAACCAGCCCGACAGCGATCGACCTGGCCGAGGATCGTGAGCGCTGGAACGAGTTGTGCGTAAAGCTCGACATCCCACAACCGCCCGGCGGCATCGCGACCACTGCGGAAGAAGCGTTGGCCGTGGCCAAAACGGTGGGATACCCGGTGCTCGTCCGGCCGAGCTATGTCCTCGGTGGTCGCGCGATGGAGATCGTCTACGACGACGACCGGCTCGCGCAGGTGGTCGAAGCGATGGGAAGGGAGATGGCCCGAGAGGGCGGGATCTCGGCGGAACGACCAGTACTGGTCGATCGCTTTCTCGAGGACGCGATCGAAGTGGACGTCGACGCTCTGCGGGACCGCAACGGCGAGGTCCTCATCGCGGGTGTAATGGAGCACGTAGAGGAGGCGGGAGTGCACTCCGGAGACTCCGCTTGTGCCCTGCCGCCCCAGTCGCTCAGTACCGCCCTCGTGAACGAGCTCGAGTCTGCAACGCGGTCGATTGCCGACGCGCTGGAAGTGGTGGGGCTCATCAACGTTCAGTTCGCGGTAAAAGAGGGCAACATCCACGTTCTCGAAGCAAATCCGCGTGCTAGCCGGACGGTTCCGTTTGTCGCCAAGGCAACCGGGGTTCCTGTGGCGAAGATCGCGGCCCGAGTGATGCTCGGGGCAACTTTCGAGGAACTTCGCGCAGAAGGCGTCCTGTCCGCACTACAACGTTTGAACGGAACGCACGTCGCGGTCAAAGAAGCGGTGCTTCCGTTCGCGAGGTTTCCCGGCGTCGACACGCTGCTCGGTCCCGAGATGCGCTCTACGGGCGAGGTCATGGGCGTGGGTTCGACGTTCGGCCTTGCGTTCGCGAAAAGCCAGATAGCCGCTGGAACCCGCCTGCCCACCGAAGGCGTCGTCTTCCTGTCGCTGGCCGACCGCGACAAAGTTGGCGCGCTGGACATAGCAAAGTCCTTCACAGAGCTCGGCTTTCGGATTGCGGCTACCTCCGGGACCGCTGAATTCCTCGAGTCCTACGGTGTGCGCGTAGAGACGATCGTCGCCAAGGTCGGCGAATCACTCGACGACGGCGACTTGCGCGCAGACGCGGTGAACTTGATCGAATCGGGTGGTGTCCAGATGGTCGTGAACACCCCCCGGGGACGCGCCACGCGCTCGGACGGGCTTCACATCAGGGCCGCCGCGTTGGCCAACCAAGTTCCTTGCATTACGACCGTCGCAGCTGCGAGAGCTGCAGCAGCCGGGATCGCGGACTGGCGTGTTCATGAGCTCTCGGTCGTGAGCCTTCAGGAGTTGTACGAGTGAGCCCGAGACTCTTCGGACCGGTGAACTTGCGTACCGAGGTGGGACGAGTCGTGCTCCCGAATCCGATCATGACTGCTTCTGGGACCACGGGCCACGGCGCTGCATTCGCCCCGTACATGGACTTGGCGAGGCTCGGTGCAGTGGTCGTCAAGTCACTTGCCCCATACCCGTGGGCGGGGAATCCGGCGCCTCGTCTCACACCTACGCCGGCGGGAATGCTCAACTCGGTGGGTCTTCAAGGCCCTGGCGTCAGGGCTTGGATCGAAAAAGAACTACCCCGGCTCACCGAACGGGGTGCCCGCGTCGTTGCCAGCATCTGGGGTCAGCGCGTCGAGGAGTTCGCCGACGCTGCTCTACAGCTCCGGGGGGTCCCGGGAGTGATCGCAGTGGAGGTCAACGTGAGTTGCCCGAACATCGATGACCGGAGCCGGATGTTCGCGCATTCACCAACCGCGACGGCGGAGGCGGTCGACGCTGCTTCGGCGAGTGAGCTGCCACGCTGGGCCAAGTTGAGTCCCAACACTCCGGACCTTCTCGAAGTGGCCGGCGCAGCTCTGGGTGCCGGGGCCGAAGCGCTTGTCCTGGTTAACACCCTGCTCGGGATGTCCATCGACACGTCGAAACGCGCTTACAAGCTCGGATCTGGGCCGAAAGGCGGAGGATTGTCCGGCCCCGCCATTCGTCCGGTGGCGGTCCGAGCTGTGCACGACTGTCGTGCGGCCTTTCCTTGGGCTTCGATCGTCGGCGTCGGAGGCATCGTCAAGGGAGAAGATGCAGTCGAAATGCTCATGGCGGGGGCGGACGCAGTACAGGTCGGTACCGCCAGCTTCCGGGAACCCAAGGCGGCGGCGAAGGTCCTGGCCGGCCTTGTCAGGTGGTGCCGGATTCACGACGTGAGAGACGTGAGGCTCCTCGTCTCCGCAGTCCACAGGTCCGGAGCCGCCCCCGCCCCGGCACAACACGTGCGCCGGGAATGGGTCCCGTCCGAGCCCTTGGAGTCCGCCACGCCGGATCCGGCGAGAGACGTGGACCCCGACCGTCAGACCGACCCGAACGAGGCCCGGCCCGGCCCGGACAAGACCCGGGACCATCCGAACGAGACCCGGACCCCCAGACCGAGTGTGGGCCTGACGGATCGTCAGGATGAGCTGACAGGCCGTCAGAATGAACGTGAGCTGTGACCTTCGGGTGGCTAGGGAGGCGAACGGGTGGTTGGCGAACGAGTGGCTGGCGAACGAGTGGCTAGGGAGGCGAACCGTGGATGAGAACTTGGAGAGCTTGATGGCGCGGGAGCTCGACGAGCCGAGAAGCAGGCTTGCGCTGGCGCTGGATTTGGACGACATGGTCGAGGCCCTGCGCCTCGCTCAGCGCCTGCACCCTTGGTTCAGGGTCGCAAAGGTGGGGATGGAGTTGTTCTCTGCTGCAGGTCCCGAAGTGGTGTCGGCTCTGATCGACGACAACTACGACGTGTTCCTCGACGTGAAGCTTTACGACATACCCACGACCGTTCGTAAAGCGGGCCGCGTGATAGGCGCGCTCGGTCCGATGTACCTCACCGCTCACGCCCAGGGCGGCGAAGCGATGCTCAAAGCGGCTGTCGAGGGAGTCACAGACGGCGCTTCTGCAGCGGGAGGAAGGGTTCCTTCCGTGCTGGGTGTGACGGTGCTTACGAGCGATCCTCATGCGTCGGACGCACTCGTCCTCGAGCGCGCGGAGCTGGCTGCCAGAGCGGGATGCGGCGGACTGGTGTGCGCGGCGTCCGACCTGGCTACAGCCCGGCGAGGAGCCCCTGGTTTGATGGCCGTGGTCCCAGGAATAAGGCCTGCTGGGACTTCGGCCGATGATCAGGCACGGCCGGCAACGCCTGCCAACGCGCTGCGACTCGGAGCCGACCTGCTGGTGATCGGCAGGGCTGTGACGCACGCCGCAGATCCCGAAACTGCCGCAGCTTCGGTGTTCGAGGAGACTGCAACCGCGTTGAGCGGGGTTGGCGCCTGAGCGGAGTCAAAGCTTCGATCGGGTGGTCGGTGCTCGATCGGAATCAACGTGTGTGGGGTCGGTGCCTCTGGCGTCGGCGCTTCTGGAGTCGTGCTCGAGTGGACTGCGACCTACTATGTCGACTCCTCATGCGAACGAACGCCAGAACTCCGGATGAATCATGAACCGAGCGGAAGCGTTCGTACGCGTCGAGAAGCGAATGAAGCCTTTGTTGGCTCATCCACGGGTCTTGCACAGATTCGGTTGGATGCGTCGCAAGCTGGAAGCCTTGGGCATTGGCACTTTCAGCGTGCGCGCGAACGGACTCAAGGTGTCCGGTGGGATAGGTGATCGGAAGCTCCTTCTCCTTCTCGAAAAGGGAAAATTCGAACCTCTCTCGTTGCCCACGTGGCGTTCGCTTCTAGAGCCGGGAATGCGCGCGATAGATGTCGGCGCACACATCGGCAGCTTCACACTCCCGGCGGCTCAAGTGGTCGGCGACAAGGGACGCGTGTGGGCCCTCGAACCAAACCCGGTGTCGTTCCGATACCTCCAAAAGAACGTATCGGACAATGAATTAGGACAGGTGACCGTCGTCCAGGCGGCAGTTTCCGATCACACGGGAAGTGAGATTCTTCACGTGCGGCCAGGAGAACGAATGCAGTCGAGCCTCGTCGCCGTGGATGCCGGATCCGAAACCGATTACAAGGTCGACGTCCTCAAGCTCGACGATCTCGTTCCTCTAGATGAGACCGTCGACGTGTTGAAGATCGACGCGGAAGGAAGTGAGCCGGCCATATTGCGAGGCATGGCGCGCTTGTTGCCCAGCGTACGGGCGATGATCGTCGAACAGAATCCCGATGCGTTGCGGCAGGGGAATTCATCTCCGACCGAACTTCACGACATGCTCGTCGAAGCCGGTTTCGAGGTCCAAGTCATGCGCGAAAAGGCGGACGCTCCGGTCCCGTGGACCGTGGAGCTCGCCGACCGAGCGGTGAACCTGCTCGCGACACGTCCCGGCGACGGCTAAGACCCCGAGGGGATCGACACACCCGGCCACGGCCAGGACCCCGAGGGGATCGACACACCCGGCCACGGCTAGGGCCTCGAGGGGAACGAGACACCCGACGGCAGCTAGGGCCCCAAGGGGATCGAGGTGCCCGGCGACAGCTGGACCTCGACGGGATCGAGACACCCGACGGCCGGCAGATCTTGTCAAGAAATTCCTCGGCCAGGGGTCGCAAAAGTAGCCAACCACGCTGGTGACCAGGGTCGCGGTGGGCGCTAAGGTGGCCCGCATGCCGCAACCTCCCGCACTTACCGCAGAGCAGCGCCAGGCCGCTCTGGATAAAGCCGCCAAGGTCCGCCGCGAACGGGCCGAGGTGAAGGAGAAACTGAAGATGGGCTCGATCTCGCTTTCCGAGCTCTTGAAGCGTTCGGAAAAGGACGAGACGGTCGGCAAGATGAAGGTGCTCTCGGTGCTCGAGTCGTTGCCGGGTCTGGGCAAGGTGAAGGCTCGGCGCTTGATGGAATCGGTCGGGATCTCGGAGAGCCGAAGGCTCCAGGGGCTCGGGGCGAATCAGCGCGAGGCGTTGCTCGCCCACACTCAGAAGTCCTGATCTTCGTCATCTCAGGCCCTGGCGGGGCGGGGAAGGGCACCGTCGCCAACCGCCTTGTCGACAGCGATCCCACGCTGTTTCTGAGTCGGTCCTGGACGACTCGTCCCCGGAGGCCCGACGAGCCTGAGGATGCATACGTATTCGTCGATCGGGCCATCTTCGAAGCTCACGCCCGCTCAGGAGGATTCCTCGAGTACGCCGACTTTCTGGGAGAGCTGTACGGCACACCGGTTCCGGAGCCGCATCCGGGCCGGGATCTCCTTCTTGAGATAGATCTTCAAGGTGCTGCCCAGATCAAGGAGCAGTTCCCGGAGGCTGTAGTGGTCCTGCTCCTACCCCCGTCACCTGAGGTCCAGGAACAACGGCTTAGAAAGCGGGGGGATGACGACGAGTCCGTTGCCCGCAGGATCGCCAAGGGCCGGGACGAGATCGCCAGGGGTGGGGCGATCGCTGACCACACCGTTGTAAATGTCGAGGTGGCACAGGCTCTTCGCGAGGTGCGGGATATACTGGAAAGCCACCGTAAAGCCAGTACCTAAGCCAGCCGCCGGTGATCTAGCGGCGCCGCCGATCGTCTTCGTCGAGAGTTCCCTCCGTCGCAAGTCACCTCGGCGCCGTCGCTCGATCCGATAGCGGTGATCTCTGGAGGACCCAATGGCCCAGCGCCGAGGCACGCTGATGGACCCGCCTATCGAGGAGTTGCTCGACAAAGTGGACTCGAAGTTCACGCTGGTCGCGCTGGCCTCGAAGCGCGCGAGGCAGATCAACTCGTACTACAACCAACTCGGCGAAGGCATGGGCGTGATCGTGCCGCCGCAGGTCACCTCCGTGTCGGGGAAGCCGCTGACCATCGCGTTCGAGGAAGTGTCCGGAGGAAAGGCGCAGTTCCACCGACCCGAGCCTGGTGAGCTCGTCGACGATCAGGGCATCGCCGAGGGTTTCGGCGAGGGGATGGCTCAGGGATTCGACGACCTGTTGGGTGCATCCGAGGGGGGCGACAGGGCCGCGGCGGAGGCAGCATCGACGCTCCTCGGCGAATCGTCCGGCTCGGCGCCAGGGCCAGAGGTGGAAGATGTATCCGGCGGTATTTCCGTGGAAGACCTGCACGACGGTGAGATGTTCGAAGTAGATCTCTCCGAGGTGCAAGGCGCCGCGGACGATGCAGGCGCCGCGGACGATGCAGGCGCAACGACCGGATCGGGCGCAGCCGAGTCTGCGTCGGCCGACGCCGGCGTGGACGAGAGCGCCCAAGGGGACTCTGGCGAATAGGCCGGAACCTCGTCGCAGAGAACTTTCTGATCGACCGGCCACTAAGAGAAGCGCCCAAGAGAACCCCTGAGAGGCCCCTGAGAGAAGCGCCTGAGGAAATGTCGGCCGAACCAAGAGTCGTGCTCGGAGTGACAGGAGGGATCGCCGCCTACAAGGCGGTGGAGGTGTGCAGGCGCCTGGTTGACGGCGGCGCGCACGTCATACCCGTTCTCACCGACGACGCGACGCGCTTCGTGGGCGAAGTCACGTTCTCCGCTTTGGCTTCCGAACCGGTGCAGCGCAGCCTCTGGAACGAAACGGACCCGATCCCGCACACGAAACTGGGACAGAGCGCCGAGCTCTTCGTGATCGCACCAGCAACCGCAAATTTTCTGGGTTGCTACGCGGCCGGCATCTCGAACGGACTGCTGACGGCGTCCGTGCTCGCGACTCGAGCCCCGGTTGTGGTGTGCCCTGCGATGCACACCGAGATGTGGGAGCACGCGGCCGTCCAGGAGAATCTGGAAACCTTGCGTCGTCGGGGCGTAGTAATCGTTCCGCCCGCTGGAGGACGGCTGGCCGGTGGTGACATTGGGATGGGACGTCTGGCCGAGCCCGCCGAGATCGTTCGCACAGCCTTCGCGGTGCTCGCGTCCCGACGAGATCTTGCCGGAAGAAAAGTTGTCGTGACCGCAGGCGGAACGCGCGAGCCGATCGATCCGGTCCGCTACATAAGCAACCGGTCCTCTGGGAAGCAGGGTCATGCGATCGCCGACGCTGCGTCTGCGCGCGGTGCGGAGGTGGTCTTGATCACCACTACGGAGCGTCCGACGCCGCCGGGCGCAACAGTTGTTCGTGTCGAGACTGCGGAGTCCATGGAGAGAGCGGTGCTGGATCAAGCAGCTGACGCAGACGTCGTAGTGATGACTGCAGCGGTCGCGGACTTTCGTCCGAAGGTCGTCGCGGACAAGAAACTCATCAAATCTGACGGTCTTCCCGAGCTAGTCCTCGAGCCAACCTCGGACATCCTCGCCTCGCTGGCGGCCCGAAGGAAGCCCGGGCAGGTGCTCGTCGGCTTCGCGGCGGAGACCCACGACACGCTCGAACGTGCAGCGGCGAAGCTTGTGGCGAAAGGCGTGGACTTGATGGTCGCCAATGACGTCTCTGCGGAAGGTGTGGGTTTTGAGCACGAGACGAACGCAGTCATCCTTCTTGGTGATGACGGGAGCCGGCGCGACGTGCCACTCTCGTCGAAGCGAGAAGTTGCAGACGACGTCTTGGATAGTGTGGTCGACCGCTTGAACGACCCTTCGAGAGCCAAGACCACCGGACAGACTTAGGCCAGACGTAGACCAGATACAAGACGTAGACCAGATGACAGACGTAGACCTGATACAAGAAGACGCAGACCAGATGCAAGACGTAGACCTGATACAAGAGCGCCGGACAGAACAGAACCGGAGAGAACATTGACGACGCGCTACACGTTCACCTCTGAGTCGGTCACGGAGGGCCATCCCGACAAAATGGCCGACCAGATCTCCGATTCTGTGCTCGACGCGGTTCTCGCCCAGGATCCACTGGGAAGGGTCGCCTGCGAGACGCTGCTCACGACCGGTCTTGTGGTGGTCGCCGGAGAGATCTCGACCGACTGTTATGTAGACATACCGACGATCGTTCGCGATGTGGTCTGCGACATCGGTTACGAAAGCGACGGCCACGGGTTCAACGGCCGCACTTGCGGTGTGATGGTGGCGTTGGACGAACAATCTCCGGACATCGCGCAGGGGGTCGATGCCGCGCATGAAGTCCGCACGGGGAGCGGGGGAGAAGACCAGTTGAACTCCCAGGGCGCGGGCGACCAGGGGATGATGTTCGGCTACGCATGCGACGAAACGCCCGACCTTATGCCGCTTCCGATCTGGCTGGCGCACCGTCTCGCTCAGCGCCTGGCTCAAGTGCGGCGCGTCGGGGTTCTGCCCTATCTGCGTCCGGACGGCAAGACGCAGGTGAGTGTCGTCTACGAGGACGGGCGACCCGTGGCACTGGACACCATCCTCGTGTCCACGCAGCACGCGTCCGGAGTGGACATCGAGACGCTTCTGCTGCCGGATCTCCGGGAGCATGTGATCCATCCCCTTTTGCCGCCGAATCTGGATTCGAGCGGCCTTCGTGTGCTCGCAAACCCCACCGGACGCTTCGAGCTGGGCGGGCCTCACGCGGATACAGGGCTCACCGGCCGGAAGATCATCGTGGACACTTACGGGGGGATGGCGCGCCATGGTGGAGGTGCGTTCTCCGGCAAGGATCCCTCGAAAGTTGACCGCTCCGCTGCTTACGCGGCCCGCTGGGTGGCGAAGCACGTGGTTGCCTCGGCCGCAGCGCGCAGATGCGAAGTTCAGGTCGCATACGCGATCGGGGTCGCGCAACCGGTTTCGCTTCTCGTCGAGACCTTTGGCACTGAGGCGGTCGACCCAAAGAAGATCGAGGGCGCGGTGCGCGAGCTGTTCGATCTCCGGCCGGCGGCGATCGTTCGTGACCTCGAGTTGCGTCGTCCGATATACCGCCGCACCGCTTCCTATGGTCACTTCGGTCGAAGTGACAAGGAGTTCACCTGGGAAGCGACGACGCGCGTGGACGACTTGAAACAAGCTCTCGGTCTGTAACTTGGCTTTCAGCATTCGACGGTCGGGCTAGTTGCAGGGCCAGGCGACCGGTCTCGGATACCGGAGCACCTCAGATCGAGCCAAGCCCGAGTCGAGGCGCGTCGTCCGGATTCTCCCAGACGTCACCGCAGTTCACCGAACGTTCGATTACACCGTTCCCGAGAAATTGAACGAACGCGTGGTGATCGGTACCCAGGTTCGCATCATTCTCAACAACCGGCGCGTCGGAGGATGGGTGATCGCAGACGAGGTGACTCCTCCGCTAGGCGTGGCACTTCGGCCGATTTCAGCTGTGAGGGGTTGGGGGCCACCGCCAGCTGTCTTGGAGCTCGCCCGCTGGACCGCCTGGAGGTGGGCGGGTGCAGACGCACAGGTACTCAGGACCGCCACGTCGGCGACCGCTGTGCGCAACCTGCCG
>DASPVS010000440.1:0-2437 GCA_035622235.1 Acidimicrobiales bacterium
GCGCGCCGGCAAGTCCTCGAATTCCTCTCGGCGTGTCGCCAATTCTCTGAATTCCTCTCGACGTGCCGGCAAGCCTTGGAGCCCCGATAGGGCCGACAAGGCCGAGAAGAAGAGGCCGCGGTCGGCACGCCCCGGGGACCCCTCCGGCGCCGACAGGCCTGGTAGCCGCGGTACTCGCCAAGGATCGGCAGTACGCCGAGGCGGACCTGGTTCTGAGTACCGCAAGACTCCCAGAGCGGTCGGAGGAGACATTGAGGGAACGCGAAGTGGAGGTCGGACCTCTCAGAACCGAAGGACCGACAGAAGCGGGTCGCGTTCGGATTCCGGACTGCGATCCAATACGCGTAGTGATTCACGTCTCCGACCCGAGCGGCGTGCGGATTCGGGCACGAGCCGAAATCGCTCGGCGGAGTCGGGCAGGCGAACTGAACGGCCTACGAGGTCGCCGCGAACCGGCAATTACGCCAGATCGCCGGCGGACCGGGACTCGAGATCGCGCGGAGACGGGTACTCGAGGTCGCGAAGTAGCGGAGAATCGAGATCGCGCGGAGACGGGTACTCGAGGTCGCGAAGTAGCGGAGATTCGAGATCGCGCAGCGACAGAGACAGGAGATCGCGAAGTAGCGGTGACTCGAGATCACGCAGGGACGAGCCGGACAGGATCGAGCAGGAACGTCGTGGATGGGGGAGCGTTGCCCGAAAAGGAGCGCGCGTCCTTTCCGAGCGACCCGAAGATGTCCGAGCCCGCCACGATGAGGTTCCTAGAGCGGCACATCGCGAAACAAGCGAGCGGACGGACGAAGAGGTCTGGATCTTCGAGGGGATCGTCCCAACCTCGACGAAACGAGGTGGCTCAGAGCTAGAGCGAGGTCGCTCACCCAGACGGGCCGGTTCGACATCCGACAGACCCGGAGCGTCGACAGCCAACAGACCCGGACCGTCGACAGCCAACAGAACCGGATCCTTGGCATCCGACAGACCCCGGCACCAGGCAAACGGACCAGACGACGACAAGCTCCCAAGAGACGTGGTTGCTGAACTCTCGGGACTGTCGGGGGCTTCCGCGCGAGGCCGAGGCGCGAAGCTCGCGCAGCGTCTTTCCGCGGCCGTCGACGCCTATAGCCGGGACAGGTACGCCGATGCCTTCCGCATAACACGGACCCTTGTCGATGAGGTACCTGACTCTGCTTCTGCTCGCGAACTTCACGGACTTGTCTGTTATCGGTTGGGCCGGTGGCGAGACGCAATCAAGCATTTGACAGCAGCGTCCGAGCTCGCAGGTGATGATCCGAGCCAGATTCCCGTGATCATGGACTGCCATCGCGCCCTCCGGCATCATCACCGGGTCGAGCAGTTATGGCGTGAGCTACGGGCATTATCACCATCCGCCGAAATCCTCGTCGAAGGTCGCCTTGTCTTGGCCGCAGACTTTGCCGATCGCGGTCAGCCGGAAGGGGGCATCCGCGTTCTCGTGGAAGCGGGAGCGCAACGTCCCCTCCGGCATCCGCGTGAGCGTCACTTGAGGCAGTGGTACCTACTGGCCGACCTCTACGAGCGCACAGGCGATCTTCCGAGAGCAAGGGAGTTGTTCTCGAGGGTTTTCGACAGCGATCCGGAAACAGCTGATGTTTCAGAGCGACTGGCTGCACTCGGTCCCCCCCGTTTCATCGAAACGAGCCGGGGGCGGGGGTCCAAGGAGCCCAAGCGGTCCTCCCGGTCCAACGAGACCAAGCGACACAGAGATGGACTTCACGACGAAGTCAGCAGTAGCCGCAGCAGGAGCGGAAGCAGTAGCCGGAGCGGTAGTCGAAGCGGTAACCGATCTGGCGGTCGCCGGGACGTGACGCTCGGTGAGCTGGCTCGCCAAGCCTCGCAAGGCAGGTAACCGCAGCGGTGGAGATCGTCGACCTTCGAAGTGACACCGTCACCCGGCCCACCCCTGAGATGCGAAGCGCGATGGCCGATGCCGAAGTCGGTGACGACGCGTACGGCGAAGACCCGACGGTTATAGAGCTCCAAGACGAATATGCCGACCGAGTTGGAAAGGAGGCCGCTCTCTATGTGCCCTCGGGCACCATGGCGAACCAGCTCGCGTTGCGTGTTCACGGGACGGTCGGTGGTTCGGTCATCGCAGGACGACGACAACACGTGGTGGCTCACGAAGCCGGAGCTGCCGGTGCCAATACACAGACCCAATTCCACATTGTCGACGATGAGGGGGGGACGATCTCTCCCGACGATGTGACGTGGGCCCGGAAAGCCGCTGAATACCACTGGCCCACTCCCAGCCTCGTCTGCATAGAGAACACTCACATGCCGGCAAGTGGTGCCCCTTGGTCCCTCGATGAGTTGGCCGAGCTGCGGGCTTCTGCCGACGAGCTGCCGATTCACATGGACGGCGCAAGGCTTTTCAATGCGGAGGTTGCAACGGGAATAC
>DASPVS010000441.1:0-4295 GCA_035622235.1 Acidimicrobiales bacterium
ACTGGTTCTTCACAATGTGTCGACGCGGTCGAGGGTCGTTCGGCACCTGGACGCGACAGCGGCGCCCGATAGGGCGCCGCGTCGCGAGCGGGTCGGGCGGCGGATCCCGACCTCCGCTCTTCACGGAACCAGGTGGCGGGAACCGGTTCCGGTCCCTCTAGAACACCACGCGAGGGGCCTACTGTTCCAATCACTCCGAACAACTACAGCCCAACGATTTGATCAAGACTTGACCGCCTGTTGATTGTTGTGCTTCCGTGTCGCCCGGCTGAGGCCGTCCTTGTTGGCGCGCCCCATCGCTAGGAACAGGGGGGCCGAGGGGCAGAAGTCGCAAAGCACACACCGCTCACACCTGGGCTTTCGCGCCAGACAGACCCTTCTTCCGTGCAGAATCAAGCGCAGGCTGAGCCCTCCCCGCTCCTGAGCCGGGACGATGCGGTCCAGCTCCGCTTCCACCTTGTCAGGATCGGTCTGCTCGGTAAGGCCGAGCCGCCTCGCCAGCCGGCCCACGTGGGTGTCAACCGGCAGGCCCGGGAGATCGAAGTCCACGCTTCGAACGACGTTCGCTGTCTTCCTGCCGACCCCCGGTAGCGAGGTGAGGTCTTCCATTGACTGCGGGATCACCCCGTTGAACCGTTCGACGACACCTCGAGCCATACCTATCAAGCTGCGCGTCTTCGCCCTGAAGAACCCTGTCGATCGGATCAGTTCCTCGACACGTTCCGGGTTGGCCTCCGCCAGGTCCTCGGGTGACGGATATTCGGCGAACAGTTCCGGCGTGACGATGTTGACCCTCTCGTCGGTTGTCTGCGCCGAGAGAATCGTTGCCACGAGGAGCTCGTAAGGGTTGTCATGGCGGAGGGCGCAAAGCTCGTGTGCGGTACCGGGGTATTCGACGCGCAACCGTTCGATCGTCTCACGCGCGCGACCACGCGCACTCCTCGGATGGCCCATCGACTTCAGGGTACCGACGATCTGAGATCGGTTGTTCGGGGGTCTCCCGTGCACCGGGGTCTCCGTGTGTTCGGGGGTCTCCCGTGCACGGGCATTAGCGTTCGGCCGTGGCCCACCTCGAGGTGCTGCATCACCTGGACGATGAAACCCGCTCGAAAGTTTTGGATCTCGTTGTAGCCGCCGATGACGCCGACGACCATCAGCCGATCTCCGACCACCTCTTGTTGGAATTGAAACGTGGTGGGGGCGAACGCTTCGCCGCGCTGCTGTACTACCCCGAGGCGGGCCACGATCTGGCCGGCTACGCCCAAGTGTCCGGTCTCGAGGACGGCTGGGCGATCGGAGTAGCGGTCCGACCCTGTCCTGACCGAACCGACTCCCACGCCGAAGAGGACTCCCACGCCGAAGAGGACTCCCACGTCGATGAGGACTACCGCGTCGAAGAGAAATTGCTCTCAGCTGCTCTCCACGAGGTGTCCAAATTCGGAGGGGGCCTCGTTCACCTTTGGATTCCGAAGCCGACAGCGGCGTGGGATCGGCTGGCCGAATCACTGGGGCTCTCAAAAGGCCGTGACCTTTTCCAGATGCGTCGCTCGTTGCCTGTTCCCGGCGATCGACCCGATTTTTCCGTGCGCCCATTTCGACCCGGGATGGACGAAGAAGCGTGGCTCTCAGTCAACAATCGCGCGTTCGCGAAGCATCCAGAACAAGGTGGTTGGACCGTCCGGGCCCTTCTCGAACGCGAAGCCGAACCCTGGTTCGATCCCGCGGGCTTTCTTCTCCATGAACGTGCGGGACGTCTAGCAGCGTTCTGCTGGACGAAGATCCACGCGCGGACAACTCCGAGGATGGGAGAGATCTACGTCATAGCCGTGGATCCCGACTTCCAAGGGTTGGGGCTCGGAAAAGCGATGACCCTCGCGGGCCTCGACCACCTTGCGTCATCGGGCATTCGTCTCGGGATGCTGTACGTCGACTCGGACAACGCGACAGCCGTGAACATGTACGCGAAGTTGGGCTTCGAAGTCGACCATTTGGATCGGTCGTACTCAGGGTTGGTGCGTCCCGGGCCGACCGAATCAGTGGATCCCTGAGATCCCGACCGCCTTGCCGATGCTGAAGGTGATGCCTGCCGCTACACCCGATAACAGGAGCTGTCGGCCTGCCGACCACCACCAGGTGCGCTGCGTGAAGACAGACAGGCCCGCCCCGACCGCCAGTGCCGACACTGCTCCTATGACTATCGACGCGAGCACGGCGTGGCCGCCACCGGTGAATAGCCACGGGATGAGTGGCAGAAGCGCGCCGATCGCAAACGCGACGAATGAAGAGATCGCGGCTTGGATCGGTGAACCGAGCGAGTAGGGATTGATCCCCAGCTCCTCGCGTGCATGGGTCTCGAGCGCCAGCTCCGGCGTGCGCATCATTTCCTCGGCGAGCTGCTCTGCGGCGTGGGGAGCGACACCTCTGTCCTCGTAGATCTTGGTGAGCTCCCGGCGCTCGGGCCCCGGATGACGACTTATCTCGCGCCGTTCCGCTGCGAGCTCACGTTCGAGGAGCTCGGTCTGCGCCCTCATCGACACGTACTCGCCCGACGCCATCGAAAAGGCACCGGCCACTAGACCCGCAACGCCCGCTAGTCGGACGAACCCCGCCCCTGGGCTCGCGGCCGCCACGCCCAGGATGAGGGAGATGTTGGTGACAAGTCCGTCGCTCACCCCGAAGACCGCCGCTCGGGCACCGCCACCTTGGACGTTGCGATGATGATGATCGGGGCTTTGCAGCTCGGGGGCCCGCAGATGGGCGCGCCTACTGCTCTCCCGACGCCCGAATCGTCGACGGGGTTCGCTCGGTCCGATCGCCTCGTGCGCGCTTTCCACTCAGCCGAGCGTACCCACAGCCCGCCGGCAAGCTGGCACAATGACTGCATGGAGAATCGTCGTTGGTTGGACCCGTCTCAGCCCCAGACCCTCCAAGGTGCGGTGATGCTGTCCTACATCAACGCCGTCTTCGGGATCATCGGGTTGATCTCAGGAGCTCCCTTGGCGCTGATCGGGCTCCTCCAAGGCGTCGGTGCCTTCGGCATCGCCAACGAGAAGCGGTGGGGTTTCCGCCTCGATATCGGTGCGGCGATCCTGAACCTGGCGCTGTTCGTGCTCGTTCTCTTCGTCGGCATCAGCATCTGGACGATATTGAGCCTCGCCTTCGCGGTGATTCTCGTTGCCCTCCTCTTACATCCGCAGAGTCGCGAGTACCAGCGAATCTGGTTCCACTGAGGCTGTAGGTTCGTGGTCCATGGCCACGACAGTAAAGATCGACGAACTCCCCGGCCTCGTCGGACAGCACATGGGCTGGTCCGCCTGGCTCGACATCGACCAGAAGCGGATCGACCTCTTCGCCGAAGCGACTGGCGACCACCAATGGATCCACGTCGATCCTGAAAGAGCGAAGGACGGGCCGTTCGGGGGGACTATCGCCCATGGGTACCTGACGTTGTCGCTCATCCCGGCTCTCCTTCAAGAGACCTGGCGGGTCGAGGGAATGACCTTCGGTGTCAACTACGGCTGCAACAAGGTGCGGTTCCCAACGCCTGTCAAGGTTGGCTCGAAGCTTCGCCTCGGAAGTGCGGTCGGAACAGTCGAGGACGTGGGCGGCGGCATGCAGGTTCTGATCGACGTGACACTCGAGATAGAAGGATCGGACAAACCCGCTTGTGTCGCTCAGGTCGTCTACCGCTACTACAAGTGACCGCTCCTCGGTGACCGCCGAAACTCCGCTCAGCTAGCAGTTGGAACCCTGGCACCCGACACCGTGGCTGCCCGCGTGCGTCACGGAGATGACGACCAGCAGGATGGCGATCGCCACGAAGATGAAACCGACGATGATCCCGGCCGTGGCAAGGCCATCGCCGTGCTGCCACCCGTTCGACTCTCGGATCTGTTTCCTCGCCACGAAACCGAAGATGACGCCGAGTACAGCAGGGATCGCCAAGAAGAATGGGATGATCGAACAGCACGACAACACCAAAGAGGCAATCGCAAAGCCGTTCGCCCGGGTGCGGGGGTACGCGTAAGGGCCGTACCCGAAAGGCACCGCGCCTGCGTAAGGCCCGGGTGCCCCATATCCCCCAGGCGGTGGCGAGCCAGGCGGCGGACCGTAAAGAGGTGGTGCCTCGTGGGGCGGAGGCGCAGACGACGGGTAAGGCGGGAGCATGCCGTACGGGGTCGGTGCTCCGTAAGGATTTGGAGCTCCATGCGGATTTGGAGCTCCGGGCATGCTCGGCGCTCCATAGGGACTCGGGGGCCGCGTAGGGGCGCCAGGTTGGTTCGGCAACGCATCGA
>DASPVS010000442.1:0-9195 GCA_035622235.1 Acidimicrobiales bacterium
AGAGGTCTCACGGATCTTGAGGCGTGAGGAGGAGAGAGCGATAGAGCTTCTCAGCCGGCACCGCGGTGGTCTGGACGCCGTGGCAAGAGCGTTGCTCGAACGAGAGACTCTCGACGGTAGCGAGGTTGCACAACTCGTCGACACGGCCTACGGGCGTCCTGTGCACGAACATACGCCCACTTCCGTTCCGCAATTCGCCCCCTCGAACGGAAATCATGGTCCCGCCGACGTGCACGCACCGCAGCGCACCGGAGACGACGAGTCACGCAACGAGGAATCGGAGACGGTAGATGCGCCGGCACACACCTCTGCGGAGGCTTCCGCGCAACAAGAGCCGATCCCTTCGACGATCGCTCCACCAGACGACCGGTCGGCACAACGGTAAG
The DNA here is from genome assembly GCA_035622235.1 of Acidimicrobiales bacterium. Lineage (GTDB taxonomy): Bacteria > Actinomycetota > Acidimicrobiia > Acidimicrobiales > UBA8190 > DASPVS01. Next base: position 387 of record DASPVS010000442.1, read on the forward strand.
ACCGTCTAGCTGCGGTTGCGGTCGCCGGCGGCTCAACCCATTGCCAGGCGCCCGCGGCTCAACCCATTGGTAGTGTGAGCGCGGCTCAACCCATTGGTAGTGCGGGCGCGACCACGACGCCGGCCGCACCGACCTTGTTGGTATCAAGCTCGACATTGACGGGTCCGCTCGCCTCTACGACCAGATCTGCGCTCGGGGGCGGCGGTGTCGGACCATCCACCAAGACCGTTCCCGGCTCGAGCGTCCTTGCCGAAAGATTGGCAACCTCAACGAGGCCCGATGATCCCGACGCGTAAACCGTTACACGAATGGGGCGTCCGGAAACGTTTTGGATGGCCAGTTTCCCCGGTCCGGTACCTGGACCGATGAGATGAGGCACCAACCATTGGTCCGAGCTCGAAGAGACAGCGGGGACGGTTCCGCGTTGAGGGACCTGTGACTCAGGAGCGGCGACGACTTGGCGATCGACAACTACTCCGACGCCATTTCGCGACTGGAAGCTCGCCGTGAACGGCACGCCAGGCGATACGAAGGGAATGCTGTTTGCGAAGATCGTCGTCGCGCTGTCGGGTTTGACCGGAACAATGAGCGGTGAAGACGTTTGCTCTGACGTCTTAACGACCACGTCGACGTTCGCGAGCTCCCCGGACGGGTTGAATACGTGGAATGCGATCCGTCCTTGCGCTGGAAGGGTCGAAATCGGGACGGACCAACTCGCAGCCGGTGAGGGGGTGCCCAGCATCAGCGACAGGCCGCTCGCCGGCGCCTGTCCAGTCATCTCGAGCTCCGTCGCGACAACCGATCCTGACAATGCGAAGACCTCGGTCGCCGTCGCCGGGTCTTGTTGAGCATGATCTGCGAGCGACTCGTTCACGACCGAACGAGCGGGTACTTGGATCTCCTGGTACGCAGGCGGTTGCAGCGCTCCCGAGACCGTCGTCACCAGGTCCACGTCCACCGAAGAGCTGGTCGCCGTGGGATTGAACAGCGAGAGCTCCAAGTCGTCGTTTCCGAGCGTCGACCCGTGGGAGAAGTACCAGGAGCTCGAGGTCGACGACGCGCATGGAGCCTCGCTCCAACCCTGGGGGCCCGATACTTCCTCGGTCGCTCCAACCGACCCACCGTCGAGCTCGATGGTGGCAGCCACCCACGCGCCAGGCACCAGGCCGGCAGGCACGAGTGTCGAGCTGGCGTGGGCAGGGACGTAGACGGGGAACTTGCCACTCACTCCGGATGACGAGAAAGCGGTGAGCGTCCCCGACACGGCCGATGCACCCACGTTGGAGAGGAGCACCTTCGCAGGCGCGCCTCCCGATGCCCCGCTCCCACCGGTGCAGTACCAAGCCGAGGATTCGACACCGGCTGCGGCTACCTGAGTTACACCGGAATCCAGTTGGGCTTGCGAGGTAGGCGGCGGCGAGACGGCCACTGTCCGGTCGATCAGGGCCACACCAGCCACAACGACCACGACAGATGCAACGAGCAAAGTCCGGCGGAAGACGTCGGTCACGAGCCATCACCCACTGAGACCGTCACGGGTTTGGTGGCTGTCGACGAATCGCCCCCACCACCGCCGTTTTGAGCCGGTCCCGAAGTCTTTGTGACTTCCTCGACGACGTCCGCTTTCACTCTGCGGTGACCACGCCAGCCGAGACGCCGCGCGGCGCGGCGCCACCATCCCCAGAGAAAACCGAACAACAACACCCATAGAAGACACTCGATGCCAACGGCGAGGCCGTGCGTCCAAGAGCCACGGAACTTGAGCGTGACGTCGGCCGGTTGGTTCAAGGCGAACGTCGGCGCATACCCGAACGCGGTACCAGATTTGAACTTATATTCGCCCGAGCCGTTTTGCGACGAGCTCAGCTGCCAGTCCGGCGCAGGTGCGACTCCGGCAAAGAGCGTTCCGGCCGGAACTCGACCGGAATAAGAATTGGCTCCCGACGAGCCGGGCAACACCGGTTTCCACCCTTCCAGCGGAAGTTGCCCCTGTCGGACAGCGGTATCTCCAGACGCGATCGCGCCGGTACTCGAGGCCGCCGCACCCGATTCGAGCACCGCGCGTTGAGGCAACGCCGCGCCGTTCCCATAGACGTCGACGCCTCCTTCGGAGAGCATTTGGCGTAAGTCGATTTGGCGCCCGAGCGCGTAATTCAGATCAGAGGGTGGGGGCGATGACGGGGGCGACTGTTCCCCTGGGATCACGGGTCCCAAATTCGATACGACGGCTATGTAGCTGACCGAATACGGAGCGAGGAGCGAGCCGAGATGGATCGTGTCGCCGTTACGAGCAAGCTCGATGTCGTGTACGACGGCAGACGCGGCGCCCTCGGACGCGCCCGGCCACAGGTCGGTGACGTCAGGAAGTGACCCGCTGGTGAGCTCATAAGACAGACCGGGTTCGATCTGCCACCCACCACCGGGGAGAACGCTCGCGTTCCCCAGCCACAGGACGTGATATCCGCTCGCCGAGGGTGCCGGGCCCATCCAACTAGTTGTGTCGCCGTAACCGGTCGCGGGCATCGACCATCGGCCGTTCGTCGAAGCTACGAGCACTGGAACGGTAGCGACCAAAGCAGCCGCGGCGGCAACGAGCGAGGCGCCTTGGCGCCATCCGAAACGGTAAGCGGGCAGGTCGGACTCGAACGCAACCACGCCTAGACCGATCGCGAATGCAAGGGCAGCTCCGGCAGGGGCCAGCAGGATTTGGGCTGGCATTGCTATGGGGCCCGTCCATCCCCGGCCACCCAACCAGACGAGCACCCACGCGACGAGGGCCAGTACCCACGCCCGACCTGCCCAAGCAAGGCGCCAGCGCCCACCGATGAGAAGGGGAAGCGCGGCGGCGAGAAGGAAACCGAAAGCGAGGACGGTGTCGCCGATCGGCCCGACCGCGAAACGGAGCAGATGGCCCCAGCTGGGCGCCGAGGAGGGAAGCTCAGCCGGGCCGGTGAGAGCCACCCACCTGCCCGGTCCACCGAGAAGCGAGAATGTCCAGGGCCACAGCAGGACTGCTGTCACCGCGGTCGACCCTCCTGCCACAAGGCAGACGCGTTTCGCTTGGTTCCACCTGTCTGCGCCACCAACGACGATGAAGCCGAACCCAAGGCCCGCACCGAGAACGAGCACCAGTAGGACGGAACTCGGGGCGAACGCAGCGGCCGTCGCCTCGGCGACGCCGAGTGCGAGTGTCTTCCGCAACAACTGGGACCTTCGCAGCGGACCGTGCACGCCCGATCGCTCCTCACGGTTCGAATAAGGCTCTGCTCCGGCAGCCGTTGCCAGCGCACGCAACACCCAGGGAGCGAACGCGTACGCGATGAGCCCGTCCCAGCGGCCGGCAGCGATCGCGTTGTACGGAAGAGGAAGCGCCAGGTACGCGAGCGCCGAGACCAGCCGGGCCCTCTTCGAACCAAACGGCGCAACGAGCCGGGACATACCCCACGCGCCGAGCGGTACGCAGCCGAGGACGACGATCTTCTGCAACAACCCCACCGCTCCGACGAGGATGGTTCCCACGACCCCCAAGATCCCGAGGCCCGGAGTGGCCGGGCCCGTCAGGCCGAGTCCGGTCGGCTGCCAACCGGAGAGGAACCGATGCAGCATCTCCCCCGAGCTCGGAAAAGGAAGAAGCTGACCGATGACGGGAAATCCAGCCCCTAGGAGTTGGCGTGACCCGAAGATCAAGATGATCACGGTTGCCGACCAGAGTGCCGTCTGCACCGTCGCGGAGAAGCGCCTCTCCCCCAAGACCGGGAGTTCCTCCCGGCGCGATCCATCCGCGTCAGATGGTCGAGAACCCGCATGCGCTTGTGCCTCGGGGTGCGAGGGTCTCGGAGCGCCCCCCTGCGCACCGGAAAGCCCCACCCGATGAGCCCCAGACGGCGCAGTGGAAAGTGCCATCATGGCACCCGCGTCCTCGAGACCTCCGAGCGCCGCGTCGTGCGCACGACCGAGGTGGGCTGCGTTCATGTCGTAGGTGAACGCGCGCCTCAAGAAACCTGACAGTCGGGCGCTTCCGTGCAGTTGAAGCCGTCTCACTTCCGAGTCCGCAAAGCGTCGGTGTTTTTTGAGCTCGGCCCGTTCGATTCGGAGTTCCTTGCGCTTCGAAACGTTCCACTTCCACGAATGGGCGACAACGCTCGCACGAGCTCGGTGGCCCGTAAGAAGCGCCAGCGTGAACTCGGCGGTGGACAGGATGACCAGTTGCGGTATTACACGCGCAAGGTGAAAGGGCCCGTAACACTTGAGGACCGCCCGCAATTCATGGCGCCGTTGCAAAGCGAGCAGATCGGTGCGGTTCGACTTGTCATGGTCAGAGCGGTCCCGCCGGTGAAATCGGTCGTGGCCCGAGGACTGATGTCGCCGAGCTCGCCGATGGTGGCCGATATCCGGAGCGAAGCCGTCCAATTCGCGTCTGCCGCTCGCCATCCGCTCCTGGTGGCGCACAACCGCCGCCGGCGCCACAACCACCCGGGCCCCGGCCACCTGAGCTCGCCAGCAGAGATCGAGATCCTCGCCCATGGCGACCACGGCCCGATCGAATCCGCCGAGCTCCGAGAAAAGGTCGGCTCTGACAAGCGTGCATCCACCCGGGACAGCGAACACGTCCTGCACCGCGTCATGCTGCCCATGGTCGATCTCTCCGGGCTCCACCCGATCGACCACCGCGCCGCCCTTGTCGACAGCGAGTCCGACATGGAGAAGTCGGCTCGGGTCTTCGAAGTCGACGACCTTGGGAGCGACGATCGCGGCGTTCGACCTGAACGATTCCTCGACCAACAGATGGACAGCGTCAGGGTCGGGGGCCACGTCGTCGTGACAGACGAGGTAGTACGAAGCACCCTCGACCATGCCGAGAACCGCGTTGGCGCTCGCGGCGAAGCCATCGTTCGTGCCAAGCCGACGGACATAAGCGTTCGGCAGCACCTCCCCGACGCGCGCGGTCGGATCCTCGGTGCTGTTCGCGTCGAGGACCAGGATCGAGAGCTCGGAGTAGTCCTGTGCGCCGAGCGCACGGAGCGTGTCTTCGAGCCACGGCCCGGGGTCGCGAGTTACCACGACCGCGACGACAGAAGGGGCTGCCGTTTCCATCAAGCCAATGAGGCTATCGCTGAGCGCAAGTCGGGCCCCGGTGAGCGCCACACGGCGGCCCAAGCCCCGGTGCTTGCTTCAGTTAGCAGTTGCTGTATAGTTGTTAGCAGAGCGAGCCTGAGTGGTGACACCAGGCTCCGACAGCCCGGAGGAATGCAGGTGCCCGATTTCGACGAAGTAGCCCACACGATCTCGAAGACCGCCAGGGACGCCACATACGTCCTTATTGGCTTGGGAGTTCTCGCTTTTCAGCGAGCCCAGGTGCACCGTCAAGAGATCCTCGAGGAGGTACGCAAGCAACAGGACGCGGTCGGCGGACATCTGAAGGCCGCCCAGGACGAGCTGGCCAGGCTGTCGAAGCGGATCGAAGAGATGGACAGCTCCGTCGAGGCGATCCTGGACCGCATCGACTCTGCACTCGAGCCCATCGAGGACAAGCTTCCCGATCGCACCCGCGAGCTGGTCCAGCAGGCGCACGACCAAGCCAAGTCCGTCCGACGTCAGACCCAGACGGTTCGCCGCCAAATTCGGTCGTTCATAACCCCCGCCGCGTAGAGCGTCTCGGCGTCTAGAACGTCTAGGGGCGGGAGGCCTTTGCTCGTTCATATTCGAGTACGTCGCTCAAGGTCGTATCGAGCTCGATCTCGGGTCGCCATCCTGTGGCTTCGAAGAGGCGGCCCGGGTCTCCACGCATCACCGGCACGTCGACGGGACGCACGAGTTTCGGGTCGGTGACGAGTTCGACGTCGGCCCCCGCGAGTCTCGTGAGATTTCGAGCCACCTCTTCAATGGCGACGTCCCTTCCGCTGCAAACGTTGTACACATTCCCGTCTTCGGCAACCTCCACGAGCAACCTGTAAGCCCGCACGACGTCGCGGACGTCGGTCAAGTCGCGCCTCGCCGAAAGGTTGCCTACCGCTATCGAGTTTGCACCCGAGCGCTGCGCCGCGACGATCCGTGCGGCGAGCGCGGCGACCACGAACCCAGTCGATTGCCCGGGCCCGACATGGTTGAAGGGCCTGACTCGGATCACCCGCAATCCGTAGGCGAGATGCGCCTGCACGCCCACGTACTCCGCGGCGACTTTGCTCGCCGCATATGGGGTGACGGGAGCGAGAGCGCAATCTTCGTTCACGGGCAAGTCGACCGGGTCCACGGCGCCGTAGACCTCTGCTGAGCTCGTGAGCAGCAACGATGGCATCGGATCACACGAGCGCGCTCCCTCTATGACGTTCAAGGTCCCGATCGCATTGACCCGCATCGCGTCTGCCGGGTCGGCCCACGACTCAGCCACGTTGGAGATTGCAGCCAGGTGATAGACGACATCGGGCGCGGCGGAAACCAAGGCGTCGCGCACAGCCGCACCAATGGTGACGTCGACTTCGTGGTCGATGGCAACTACCTCGTCGCCTTGTTCCTTCAAGTGCGCCACGAGCCAATTGCCCACGAACCCACGGCCTCCAGTGACGAGCGCGCGCACGTCGGCGAACCTTATCGGTCGCGTCCCTTCAAGCTCACATGGCGGCACGGGCCGACGTAGCGGACAGTGAGCCTGGCGGCGTGCGACCGTCCGTCTTTACTCAGCCAAACTCGCAAGGCTGGTTGGACATGAGCGGGAATTGCCGTGGATCATCCGCGGGCTCGTTGCCGTGGATCATCCGCCGCGCGCTTCCATGGCCCACCGGTAAGCGCTCATATGGCCTTCTGCGCTCTTCTCCCATGTGTAGCGTCCGGCGATCTCCAAGCCCAGACGACGCCTTAGTGGGTCCCCCGCTGAGTCGAGGGCGCGGGAGAGCGCCTCGGCAAGATCGTCGACAGATCCGGGCTTGGCCAGAAATGCCGCTTCCCCTGCCAACTCCGCCATAACCGTCCCTTCGCTCGTCACCAGGGCAGAGCCACAGGCAAGAGCCTCGAGCGCCGGTAGACCGAAGCCCTCTTCCCGGGACGGATAGGCGACGACCTCGGCACGCCGGAGAAGTGACGGCAGCATCTCGTCGGCAACGTAACCCAGTCGTCGCACCCGGTCTTTGTGACTCGAACGTGCGAGAGCTACTTCGACATCTGCTGCTCCCCACCCGGGTCGACCTGCGAGGACGAGCGACAGACCGCGACGTGAGCGCGCGATCCGATCGAATGCTGCGATCAGCTCTGGTACTGCTTTTCGCGGTTCCAGCGTCCCGAGGAAGAGCACGTACGGTTGTCGAACCGAAAGGTTGCGCAGACTCGACTCGTCGAAGCCGTGATCTTGTTCCTCCGGACGAAATCGCTCGTGGTCGACTCCGTGAGGCGCGACGAAGATCTTCGATCGAGGATGGCACAGCTCCTCGAAACGCCGCCCGGTGGACTTGCTCACACAAACAATCGCCGAGGCGTGTCGCGCTGCGACATTGATCGCGTGCCGGAAGACGTAGACCTTGCTTCGCTCGTGCCATTGCGGATCGTCAAAGAACGTCATGTCATGGACCGTAACGACAGTCGGCACCGGAGACCGTCGCGGCATCGTGTAGTGCGGACCGTGGTGGACGTCCACTTCGGCATGACGGAGCAGGCCTGGAAGTCGGACCTGCTCCCATGCGAGCCGGACCGGTCGTGGCTCGGGGGCGAAACTCGGCTGAACGGTGGCGTCCGGCACCAGCTCACGCCATCTTCGCTCGTCTCCTTTCCTGGCCCACATCGTCACCGAGACGTCGTCGCGTCGAGTGAGGGCACGCGCGAGAGCGACTGCGTAACGACCGGCGCCGACCGGTTGCGAGGGCACCGCGCTCAGGTCCAACGACAACTGCAAGGAATCAGACACGAGTGAACCGGTCTCGTCCGTTGAGGAAAATATCCACTAGAGCTCCGACCACAGTGTGACGTGATCTCGCCCGACCGTCTCCCAAGTCATCTCTTTGGTCCGCTCGAATCCCGCCTCGATCAGGGCTCGCCGTCCGACGTCGTCCGATGAGACCGACAGAATTCCTTCAGCTATAGAGGCCGGCTCGAGTGGGTCGACGACGAGCGCTGCTTCAGTGGTGCTCGGCATGGGGCTCGCCACCACCGCTGTGCCCGCTCTCATGGCCTCAATGGGCGGCAGCCCGAATCCCTCGAATAGGGGAACGTAGACGAGCATTCGCGCTCGCTTGTAGAGCGACGCCAGGACAGCCGGAGCGACACGTCCCCCGGCGATCAAACCGTGGACATCCGACGGTATTGCGCCCCAACCGGTAGGACCCACCACCACGAGCGGCCAAGGCTCTGGGAGAGCAGGGCGACAAAGCCGGTAGGCAGCTGCGAGGCGTTCGAGATTCTTACGCGGCTCGAGGGTTCCGACCGAAAGCAGGAACTCACCGTCGACGCCCAGACGCTGCAACCACTTCCGCGCTGAGTCGTCGTCGGGCTCGGGCAGATGATCTGCGCCCGGGGAGATGACGAGGATCGAGGACGCGGGTGCCCCGGCTCTCGCCAAATCGTCCGCTGTCGGCACTGAAGGAACGACGAACCGGTCCGCTCGTCGTAGCGCTCGTTCGAACGAAGCCTCGTGCCATCTTCTTCCTCTGGGCGGAAAAGCATCTGGCAATACTCGCCATGCAAGATCGTGAATCGTCACCACCAGAGCAGCGTCATGCGATGGCGGCGTCGCCTGTGACACACAATGCACGACATCGGATCCACGAGGCGCATCGATCAGGCCGAGATCCCAAGCGCGCGTGAGCAACGGGCCTGGGAGCCTCGA
>DASPVS010000443.1:0-5437 GCA_035622235.1 Acidimicrobiales bacterium
GAGACCGATTACCGGGCTCACACATGTGTTGATCCACGGTCAGGACATTTGCAGACCTCTCGGAATCAGACGGGAACTTTCGGAGGAACACCTCCGTCCGGTAGCGGACTTCGTCGCGACCTCCTTCATATTCCGGGCTAAAAAACGAATCGCTCGGGTCGAGCTCAGGGCCACCGACATGGACTGGTCTCATGGGGAAGGACCCGAGGTGACAGGTCCAGCCGAAGCGCTCGTGATGATGATGGCCGGGCGTCTCGTTGCTCTGGATGATCTATCTGGTGAAGGAAAGCGCGCTCTCGACAGCCGCCGCTGACGGGATCGGCTCGGGACACCGCAGAGGTTCGGATCGTCTTGGACAAAGGGCGCACGCTTCTCCGGCCAGCGGGTCTGCATGGGTGAGAGCCGAGATGCTCGTCGCGCTTTCGACGAGTCGCTTGTCTTGACCGAGACACGACAATGGGATCGGAGCTGTCCGCATCAGGCTGCCATTACCGGAACTCGAGTGCGGATTGCGTTGGAAGCAGCTGGCGGCGACGTTGCTTAGATCCGAGGCGTCTTCGGCCGTGGAGAGCACGTATCTCGTTTGTAGGCCGACGTCCGCCGGCCGAGAGCGAAACCACTTGAGAAAGTGCGTACCAACTGCGATCGGACTCGGCGGTCCGTCAACACTCGCCTCGGAGACGCAGATCGCCATCTGCGTGTCGTCGGTCCACTCCCCCGGTTCCCAACCCCCGAGCCCCCACCTTTCATGAAGACTTCGCCCGGGGGTGGAGTGCCGAATTCGTAGCCGGCCCCCAGGGCGTCGCCCGAAGTAAGTCCTACCAAGACTCCGGCGCATCGATCGAGACGTACTTTGCCTGTGTTGTTCATGATTTTGGATTAATCACTGGCTTTCCCTGCGGACAAAGCCTGCCACGAGCTTCGGCAGAGCTCTATCGCGACATCAACACCCTCCGTCGGCGGTGCTCGGGCTGGTCAGGTGGTGTGCAGCACCGTCGCGCGGTCCGCAGCGGGAGAGACGGCAGTCGAACGGTGACCGGTAGTAATGTCCACAGCCATGCGTCGGGGGAACGTAATCATCTTGACAGCAATTGCGATAGGCGCCATGACGCTCGCGTCGTGCAGCTCCTCCAGCAACGGCTCTGCTTCGTCGAGCTCCGGCAGCTCCAATACGGTGTCGGGAAACAGCGCCAACGCAGCTTTGGGGACCGGAGTCACCGCACACACCGTGAAGGTCGGAGTGGCGCTCGTGAACTTCAGCTGCATCGAGCAGTTCGTGAACACGATCCGAACGAACCAGGATCAGGTGTATCAGGACTACATCAACTGGATAAACTCGCACGGCGGAATAGATGGCAGAAAGATCATTCCTGACTATCAAAGCTACTGTCCGATCGGGAACACCCAGGCGCTCTCACTGTGCACGCAGTTCACCGAGGATGCGCACGTTTTTGCTGTCATAGGAGATTTCGTCGATTTCTCCGGTGACTCGCAGACCTGCATAGCCAGAGACCACGACACGGTTCTTCTCACCTTCGACCTGAGTCAAGCGATCATCAACCAGTCACCTCCGGGTCTCATCATCCTCCCTGGTCAGACTCCCGAGCGCTCTGACGCTGTGCTTATAAGCCTCATGAATGCTCAACACACCCTCAAGGGCAAGAAGGTCGCAATTCTGAGCGAAATCGACAGTCAGAGCGTCGTGCAAAATAGCGTCGAGCCCGGGCTCAAGAAGTTGGGGATCCCCATCGGAAGCACAGCCATCTTGAACGTGGGATCCTCCGCTGACACTTCTGAGGCTCAGACACAGCTCGCCAGCTTCATCGAGCGTTGGAAGAGCGAAAACGTGACTGCGCTCTTCGTGTCAGGCACAGAGGTCGCTTCACAGCAATTCATCGAAATGGTGCGACAGCAGATGCCGACGGTGACCCTCATAAGCGACGACAATTCCACCGACATCCTCGGTTACGCCCAACAGGAAGAGAGGGCAGGTAGGAGACCCAATCCCTATGAGGGGATCATCCTCGTGGGTGGGCCGACGCCGCAGGAGTACGACGCGAGCTCCAACTGGAAGTATTGCGCAAACATCTACCAGGATGAGACGGGCAAGGTCGCACCGAATGCGGTCACGGTCACCCCAGGCCCGAACGGCAAAACGCTCGACACCTACGGAACCATCAACGACGCCTGCCAGCTGCTTACAGAGATGCAGGAGATTGCGCAGCGCGCCGGTCCGAACCTGAACAATCAGACTTGGGTCAACGCGGTCGATCATTACGGTCCGATACGCGATGTGGGCGCAGGGGTGTACGCATCTCTGCACACCGGCAAGTACGACGACAACGACACCTTCCGCCTCGAGAAGTTCAGCTCCTCCATCGGAACCGACGGAGGCTTGCAACCGATAACTCCTCTAGAGGATGTCCCCGCGACCTAGACGAGGGCCGTAGGCACTACCGGACCCGGCAGGAAGGCAGGGGGGCGCACTGGAACCGATCGTCACCGATCCAGAAGGTTCTGCATCGTCTCTAGCAGAGGCGGTTCTGGTTGAGGAGGCCGCACGCCAGGCTGCTCAGGACAGCGCGCGTGAACAGATTCTCTTCCCTGATGACCTTTTGCCGGGGGTCTCCGCTGCCCCCATGACCCTCCGCGAGGGACTTCGTGTGGGTGGCTGGCTCATGTTTCTCGTCCTCGGAGCGATCGTCGCACTCGATGAGCTCGAAGGAGCGGCGATAAACGTCCTCGCTCCGGAAATCCAGAAAACGTTCCACATGAGCGAAGGTGCGATCGTCTTCATCGGCACCGCGTCCGCCGCTTTCTTCGTTCTGGGAGCCGTTCCGATGGGATGGCTCGCCGACAGGTTCAAGCGGGTGCCGATCGTGGGTATCTCCGGGATGCTCTTCGGATTCTTTGTCCTCGCCTCGGGCTTTGCTGTCAACTCGTTCATGTTGTTCTGGACCAGGTTCTTCACTGGCATCGCCAAGGCGAGCACGATCCCGGTGCACGGGTCCCTGATCGCGGACAACTATCCGATCTCGGTTCGCGCAAGGATGTCGGCTGCCTTGCAAGGTGGGTCCCACGCCATAGCGCTGGCGAGCCCCGTGTTGGTGGCGGGGGTCGCCGCAGCCGCCGGCGGCCTCGAGGGTTGGCGTTGGGCCTGGTACACGCTCGGTATCCCAGTCTCGATCGTTGCCGTGGCTGCGTTCTTCATGAAGGAGCCGCCGCGTGGTCAGTACGAGAAGCAGCACGTGCTGAACGAGGTGATCGAAGAAGAGCGACCGGCGCCTATTTCGATGGAGGCAGCTTTCACGAGGTTGAAGCGCATCGCGACGATCCGTACGGTGCTCGTGGCGTTCTGCGCGCTGGGTTTCGGGCTCTTCAGCCAGGGAACGCTGTCGTCGCTCTATCTGAACAACGACCTGCACGTAACAAACGTCGTGCAGCGAGGGATCATTCTCACTCTGAGCGGCGTCGGAGCGCTACCTCTGTTGCCGCTGGTGGGAAGGTACTTCGACCGAACGTATCGAAAGGATCCAGCAAAGGCGCTGGCCATCGTCGGTTTGCTCATCATTCCGTCGGCGATCTTCACTCCGCTTCAATTCTCGGTACACAGCAACGCCTGGTTCGTGATCCTGGGCATACCGCAGGCTGTGCTGACGACGTCGGCCTTTGCGATGGTCGGACCCGTCCTCTACGCGGTCGTTCCATATCGCCTCAGAGGCATGGGAAATGCGCTTACGACGATGTACATCTTCTTCATTGGCGGCTTCCTCGGCGGGATCATCGCCGGCTTCTTCACCAACGCGATCGGAATCAGGGCCACCGTCATCGCTCTTGGAGTTCCGACGAGCATCATCGGCGGTCTTCTCCTCATGAACGGGGCCCGCTTCATCCGCCAAGACCTCTCTTTGGTGGTTTCCGAACTCCTCGAAGAGCAGGACGAGTTCCACAAACGGAACGAACACAAGGTCGAGGTCCCCGTCCTTCAAGTTGCGGACATCGACTTTTCCTACGGTCCTGTCCAGGTCCTCTTCGACGTGAACTTCGAAGTCAAACGCGGAGAGACCGTCGCTCTTCTCGGGACCAACGGTGCAGGGAAGTCGACGATTTTGCGCGTGATCAGCGGGCTCGAGATACCCGAGCGTGGGGTCGTGCGCCTCAACGGCCAGAACATCACCTACGTGTCGCCAGAGGAGCGAGCGCGACTGGGGATAATCGAGCTACCCGGGGGTAAAGGCACCTTTCCGAATTTGACCGTCCATCAGAACCTCGCCGTGAGCGCCCGGCTCTCCGGCCGTTCAGGGCCTGAGACTCGAGCACGGATTCGACGTGTCTTGGAGATCCTGCCTGAGCTCGACGCCCACAACGACCAATTGGCAGCGAAGCTTTCCGGCGGTCAGCAGCAGATGCTCGCCCTGGCCAGGGTGCTCGTCCACCAGCCGGAGATCTTGTTGATCGACGAGCTGTCGCTCGGGCTCGCCCCCGTAGTCGTCGAGCGGTTGCTCGGAGTGATCGAGCGCCTCAAGAACGAAGGCCAGACGATGGTGATCGTCGAGCAGTCGCTGAACGTCGCCCTTTCGGTCGCCGACCGAGCGGTCTTCTTGGACAAGGGATCCGTGCGTTTCGAAGGGCCCGCCCGAGATTTGCTCGAACGCGACGACCTCGTGCGAGCAGTGTTCTTCGGGATGGAAGGCGGATAGCAGGTTGCTGTCGACGATCTTCACGGCAAACCTCCTCTTCATCGGCACGGTCCAGGGGATGATCATCGCCCTCATCGCCATGGGGATCGTTCTCGTCTATCGATCGAGCCGCGTCATCAACTTCGCGGTCGGCGATCTCGGCGTGCCTGCCACCGCTCTTCTGGCGATCATGGTGGGCATCCATCACTGGCCCTACTGGCTGGGATTGATCGCTGCTCTTGCGATAGGCGCGCTCTCTGGCACCGTGGTCGAGCTCGCCGTGATCAGAAGGCTCTTCCGCGCACCGCGGGTCATTGTTCTCGTCGCGACGATCGGCGTAGCAGAGCTGGCGCAGGCTGTGACATACGCCCTTCCCAACTACAGGACCGGATCCCTTCTGACCACGTTCCCCACACCCTTCAACGGGCAGTGGAACATCGGTGCCGGGATCACAGTGAGCGGCGGACAACTCCTTGCCTTGATCCTCGTGCCTTTGACCACCTTGGCGCTGTGGCTCTTGCTCAGCCACACGACATTCGGTGAGGCCGTCCGCGCTTCGGTGTCCAACTCCGACCTCGCGCGTCTCACTGGTATCAACCCCAAGAACGTGTCCACGGCGGTTTGGACCATCGGCGGTTTCCTCTCGGCGCTTTCTGTCATTCTCATCGCCACCGAATCGACCTCGACCGATCTTGTGAGCGTAGGTCCGGACACGTTGTTGCGAGGGCTCGTGGCAGCGATGTGTGGCGGGATGCTCT
>DASPVS010000444.1:0-3558 GCA_035622235.1 Acidimicrobiales bacterium
ATCGAGATGGCATCGCACGCCGCGTTCAAGGTTGCCACGGGTGTCCCCGTCTATTTCTGTGATCCCCATTCCCCATGGCAGCGCGGGAGCAACGAGAACTGGAACGGCCTCGTCCGTCAGTTCCTGCCAAAGGGAACGGACCTGTCAGTCCATTCCCAAAAGGACCTTGACGCCATCGCCGCCTTACTCAACGAACGTCCGCGCAAGACCCTCGCGTGGGAGACTCCCGCGGAACAATTCAACAGACTTGTCGCGGCCACTGCTTGAATCCGCCACGCCGCGAATATGGGACAGTCACGCCGAGCGGCCGAATAGCGCACTCCGGCACTTCCCGCGTGGTCCGTCAAGAGGCGACGGCGAAGAGTCTCCAGCTCCCTGGTACGCCTTTCAGTTCGTGCTCACCGCGCTCGATGAACTCGATCCCTGAGCCGACGACGAGGTCCCTGACAGTCCCAGAAACAAGTACCTCGTTCCCTTTTGCCAGGGCACTCACGCGGGCAGCGATGTGCACGCCAATGCCGGCCACGTCGTCGCCACGCCGCTCAATCTCTCCGGCGTGGATGCCGACACGGGCCTCCATGCCGAGCGCTTGGATCGCTCCTCGTAGCTGTTCGGCGCAGCGAAGCGAACGACTCGGACTGTCAAAGACGACTACGACCCCATCACCAGTCGTCTTTACAACTCGTCCTTGGAGCTTCGTGACTATTGACTCGGCTAGTCGGTAATGGTGGTCTAGCAACCCCTTCCACCGAGTGTCGCCGAGCTTTACTGCCATGTCGGTCGATCCGACAATGTCCTCCACCATCACCGTGGCGAAGACCCGCTCTGACTCTCGGATCTGAAGACCGCCAGTGAGGACTTCCTCGATGAGATCGTAGGCCTGCGGCGAGGACTCGCTGAATATAAAGGTCTCCCCGCGCGGGAGTTCGACGAAGCGAGCACCGCGGATGTGTTCCGCGAGGTAACGGGCCATGGCCTCGGGCACGAATCGGGCGGAAGACCCGTGGAAGACGACCGTCGGAGCCTGGATCAGCGGCAACGCCTCCCGCACGTCTCCGCGGATCGTGATGTCCAGTTGAGTCGCCGCAGCCCTCGGGGTAGCCGACGATCGCTGATAGCGCGCCACCCACTCTAAGTAGCTGGGCTCGGCGGCCATGCTGGGGAGGGTGAGCGCGGCGAACTCCTCAGTTCCCCATCCCTCTCTGAACATGTCTATGACCGCGGCAGCCACGTCGTCCGATACTCCGCAGGGGTAGTCGTCAGCGACGAGGTATCGGGCAGCGGTATTGACGAGAAAGAGTGCCGAGGTGCGCTCCGGGTACACCGCCGCGAAGAGGATGGCGGCTGGCCCAACGTCGTTGCCAGCCATTATCGCTGCCTGCTCGCAGCCGACCGTATCGAGCACGGCCCGCAGGTCCTCGGCCCAGCTCTCCCAGGGTGCGCCGGTGTCGGGAGACAGAGGATCGGAGAGACCCGATCCTCGCGGGTCGAATGAAATGACGCGACTGAACGAAGCGAGGCGTGTCAGTGAGTCCGCGTGTAGGCGGCCACCCCAACGCTCCTCAATTTGGCTGATCGTCCCGGGTACCTGGACGAGCGTCGGGGCAGGCGGCACCTGACCGAACACCTGGTAGGCGACCTGGGCATCTCCGACGGTCGCGTAGAGCGTCCTAGGACGGTCCATGAGGCTGGAGTCTATGGACAGACACCATTTCGGTCCCGAGCCAGACCGGCCGAGAATGCCGGGTCTGCGCTAGTCCTCGGGTCGTTAGCCGAGGCTGAACCCATCCTGGATCACGCGGGCCCGCGAATACCGGACGAGTAAACCGACGACCCAGGTGCGCGACTCCGGGACATATGCGCCATTTGCCGGCACACAAACAGGGTTGAATCCTCGTCAAATTCGAAACTATGCCTTAAAGGTTTCCCGTCGAGATCCCCCTCTGCATTCCAATTGGCATTAGAAGTGACCGCTGCCTAGACGGTGCACCGGCCGGGGATTTAGCCGAGAGAGTGTCGGATCTAACCCCGGCCGGGGCGTCTGCGCTGCCTACGACGAGTAGGAGCTCAAGTAGTAAAAGCTGTCAACGGGAGGGTTAGGGGAACTGATCCCCGCACCGGTAGTCACCGTGACGTCCACCGTGCCCGTGTCGGCCGGGGAGGTGGCGTCGATGGTGTTGTTGTTGACCACGGTGAACGACTCCGCTCCGACGCCACCGAAGTCAACGGCGCTCGCCGCTTCGCCGCGGTAGATGAAGCCGAACCCGGTGATCGTCACCGACTGCCCTCCGGTAGTGAGTCCGAAGTCCGGGGCCACCGATGTCACCTCAGGAAGGTTCGAGATAAACGTGTAGTCGTTCGCCCCGTTCTCGTTGACAGGCGACGTTCCGGCAGGAGTCGCCACTGTGACCTCGACCGTGGTCTTTGATGGCTCGGCCGGAGCGATGGCAGTGATCGCCTGGTCGGAGTCGACTTGAAAGCTGGTGGCCGCCACGGAGCCGAACTCGACGGCCGTAGCCCCGGTGAAGCCAGCACCGTTGATCTGGACCCGGTTGCCGCCGGCGGACGGGCCTCGATCTGGGACGACGTGCTGGATGGTAGGAAGATTCTCGTAGGTAAATCCATCGTCGAGCGTGGCGGTCTGGCTGTTGATCGTGACGGAGATGGATACGGTGCCTGCGCCTGCGGGCGCGATGGCGTGGAACTCATGCGGGTTACGGGGGATGACGTCTGTGGCCGCCGTGGATCCGAAGAACACATCTCCGTTTGTGACATCTTCGAGATTCGTGCCCTTGACGAGGACGTTCGTACCTCCGCTTTGCGGCCCAACATCAGGCTTCGCCGATGTGATCGTTGGTGCGCTTGAGCCACCCGCCACCGCTACACCGGCGAAACCCGCCGTTGCCAGGCTCGCGCCGAGCGTCATCACCACTGCCATGAATTTGAGCCGCCTCATATGTGACCTCCTTGCCGTCGGGATAGATTCTCTGCTGCACATAGAACGCAGCTAGGGCCTGTTCCGTTTCTGTCTCGCGGGACATGGGGGGAGCTCTGATGAGCCTTCCTCCGAGGCTCGAAGGATTGGCCACTCGCACGCTGCTGGACAAGGCGGTCGCCCGGGCGATGGGGACTCTTCCTCCAGACGACAAGTTTCGAAGCGGCGTTGAGGAAGGCGAAGCCAAACTCCTCAAACACTTGTAGCGGCTCCCCAGGGGCGAAGACATCCAGTGCGACTGAGCGATCGTAAATGCCGGGGATGAGCTACTTCCGGTGCCCGCGTTCCAGGCTTAAATCGTCCGGGATCACTAGCGGAGTGTGATATAGGTCGGGTCCCTCCGCGAGCAAATAGCGCACCACGGCACGTTGCGCGCGATGTTATAAGTACTACGACGTTCAGGTTCCGGGCGTGAGCGCCAGCGATCCGCCGCTAAAGGGAAGGTGGAGGTGAGTCATACCCCCACAGGGATCGGGAGGCCACGAGGGATCTATTGTGATCGTGGCGGAAGGACCTTGGCCCCCTACGAATGAGCCGTTCACAGAGACGAGGCTTCCGTCTTG
>DASPVS010000445.1:0-2011 GCA_035622235.1 Acidimicrobiales bacterium
CGATGAGCATCGCATCGCCGAAGGAAAGAAAGCGGTAACCGCGACGTGCTCCGAGCCCGTAAAGGTCACGCCAACCCGGTCCGTAGAACGAATCGACGAGGAGCAGGAGTGACGATCTCGGCAGATGGAAGTTTGTGAGCATCACGTCCACGAGCCGGAACGGATAGTCGGCGCGGATGAAGAGATCGGTCCTTCCGGAGAGGATTCCTGTTGACGCGACGCTCTCGAGCGCGCGGACCGTCGTCGTGCCGACCGCCACCACCCGCTCGGACTGCTCGCACGCGAGCATCGTCGCTTCGGGAACGGCGTATCGCTCGGTGTGCATCTGATGATCCTCTGGTTTGTCTGCGGTGATGGGCCGGAACGTGTCGAGACCTACGACCAGATCGACCGTAGCGAGAGCCGCTCCTGCGAGCTTGCAGGCGTCCAACACTTCGTGCGTCAGATGCAGACCCGCTGTAGGAGCCGCAACCGAGCCGGGGCTCGATCCGTAGACGGTTTGATAGCGCTCCGGATCCTCGAGGGGCGACTTGATATAGGGAGGCAACGGAACGGAACCGGCCAGGTCGATCACATCGGGCCCGATTACTTCGACGAAGCGCCGTCCGTCGCGCTCGGGCAATTCCGCTCCCACGGTCACGGCATGACGATCTCCGTACCAGAGCTTCGTTCCCGGTGGCACTCGACGCCCGGGGCGGACGAGAGCGACCCACTCGCACTCGCTCGCTGGTTCACTCGTGTCTTTCGGCCCGATCGTCTCGTCACTCGGTTCACCTATGTTCCGCTCGAGTAGCAGGACCTCCACCCGCCCGCCGGACTCCTTTTCAAGAAGGAGCCTCGCTGGGATGACCCGTGTCCGGTTGACCACGAGCAGGTCCCCGGGCCGGAGAAATTGCGGAAGCTCCGCAACCGTGGCGTCCAGCGGCTCCGATCCGACCTCGAGGTGCACCAGCAAACGGGAAGAGCTGCGAGGCTCGACAGGACGCTGAGCGATGGACGACTCGTCGAGCGCGTAGTCGAAGGCGTCCACCTCACCAGAGTGTCGGAGTTTGGTCCGGCCGTCTGGCTCCCCCACTTAGAGGCTCTGACGACCCGGCACCCCATGACGCGGCCGGGTCGTTCCTGTCGAACCCTGAGCCGGGGTCGAGGCCCAAGTGCTCGAACGCACGCGCCGTTGCGACGCGCCCCCTCGGCGTTCGCTGAAGCAGTCCTTGCTGTAAGAGGTACGGCTCGTAGGCGTCCTCGATCGTGTCGCCCTCCTCACCGACGCATTGCGCGAGCGTCGTGAGGCCGACGGGTCGTCCCAAGAAGCGCCGGCAAAGCGCGTCCAGCAAAGCACGGTCCACCTTGTCGAGCCCAAGGTCGTCCACCCCGAAAAGGTCCAATCCGGCCCTCGCCAGTTCCCCCGTGATCGATCCTTGTGCTCGCACTTCGACGAAGTCGCGGACGCGCCGCAACAACCGGTTGGCGATGCGGGGAGTGCCGCGAGAACGCGATGCGATCTCGGTCGCGCCTTCGGGTGAGATCTCCACGCCGAGGATCCCGCCCGACCGCAGCACTATGGCGCGAAGGTCCTCAACACCGTAGAGGTCGAGACGCGCCACGAATCCGAACCTGTCCCGCAATGGACCGGTCAAGAGTCCCGTACGTGTCGTCGCTCCCGCCAACGTGAAACGCGGGAGGTCGAGCCTGATGGACCTTGCGGTAGGGCCCTTTCCGATGAGTATGTCGAGCTGGAAATCCTCCATGGCGGGGTAGAGAACCTCTTCGACGGCGCGCGGCAGCCGGTGGATCTCGTCGATGAAGAACACGTCGCCGTCGTTGAGGTCGGTGAGGATCGCAGCGAGATCACCCGCTCTCACGAGGGCGGGGCCGGACGTAACACGCATACCCACGCCCATCTCGGTGGCGACTATTCCCGCCAGTGACGTCTTGCCGAGCCCCGGTGGCCCGGCGAAGAGCAGGTGGTCCGCTGCCTGTTGGCGCCGGCGCGCCGCCTCCAACACGATCT
>DASPVS010000446.1:0-9592 GCA_035622235.1 Acidimicrobiales bacterium
ACCGCGTTCGTCTGGTGCATCATCGCCCCGGCGGGAAGAACCAGATCGACGGCGTCATGGCGAGAACGGGATCGTGGCGGCGCAGCGGTTGCCGACGGCCGATCCTTTGGTTCCAGATCTCGTCCACCGTAGAGCCCCTGACAAGCACCATGAAATAGGCAACGTGTGGGTGGACGGATGTGATACGCAGATCGCAACTGATCTGCTAGCATTGTGCGACATGAGGACAATCTACCTTCGCAACGTGCCCGACGACGTTGTCGAGCGCCTAGAACGGATGGCCGCCCGTGACCGGATGTCGGTAGCGGCGGTTGCGGTGAGAGAACTCGAGGAGGTTTCGCGCCGGGTGAATAACCCGGTGCTCCTTGACGACCTCCCGGACCTGGACATCGATCCGATCTCAGTCGTCGCCGACGTGGACGCGGGGCGCTCTGTGAGGTGATTGTTGTCGACGCATCGGCGGCGGTCTCCGCGTTGCTCAACGCCGGCCCTGCTCGCCGGGCACTGTCAGAGGAGCAGGTACACGTTCCTCACCTGATTGATCCCGAGGTCGCCAACGCGCTTCGCCGTGGTGTCGCTGCGTCGCGGATCGAGCCCGATGATGCATGGACTGCGCTCGATCGGTGGCGCCGGCTTGGGATGTCGCGCTATGCCGTCTTCCATCTCTTGGAGCGCGTTTGGGAGCTCCGGGAAAACCTTTCAGCCTACGACGCCGCGTATGTCGCGTTGGCCGAAGCACTCGACTGCGCCCTGCTCACCGCCGACGTCCGACTCGGTCGAGCCCCAGGACTCCGCTGTGCGGTGACAGTCGTTCCCCGGTAGGGAGGCAAGACTCCATCCGCGTGTTGCAAGCCATCTTGTCCTTGGCTGGGGATGTCTTTGTCCGCAACGAAGGAGGCCTTCGACGTGCTTGTGGAGCTCACTTGCTCTTCGCCGACGAATGCAAAGACGCGAAACCCGTGATAGTTGCTTGAGTGTGAGTACCGAAAACCCGGAACTTTGAAGCGAGGATTCCGACGCGGGGCTGCGGTGCTTAAGAGCGCACCGACCTTAAGCCGTCGAGGACCATGCCGATCAGTCGATCTCCTTGGCCAGGGTCGAGTGTGGGACTGGTGCACATGGGCGATATCAGCTGCATCAGATCGGTTCCGTCGATGTCGGTGCGAGCGACCCCCGCCGCCTGAGCCCGCTTCAACACCTTCGCGGCCGCAAGGGTCACCCGCTCCCGCGAAGCCACCTTCATGCCAGGGTTCTTCTCGAATGCTTCGTGCAGCTCATTGAGGAACACCCGCTTGCTCCTCCCATAGTCGACATAGGCATGGAGCCAAGCCTCCAAGGCCGCCCAGGGCTCGAGCTCGACGAGCAGCTGATCGGCGCTGCCCACCAGTACATCGACGTCATCGCGCCAAACTGCCTCGACTATGTCGATGCGCTTCGGGAAGTGGCGATAGAGCGTCCCAATACCCACGCCCGCCTGCTTGGCGATGGCTTCCATGGAAGCACCACCGCCCTGTTCGGCAAACACCTTGCGCGCCGCCTCAACCAAGAGCTCATAGTTGCGCCTGGCGTCGGCCCGTTGGGGTTTGTCGCCCGCTCCCGTGCTCTCGACTACAGCGTGGCCAGCCATTCGGCCCGAACCCCCCAGACTCCTCTTGCTAAACGGAGGCACCCTCCGTATAATAAACGGAGGAAGCTTCCGCTTGAGCTCAGAATACCAGCGGAGAGGATCAAGTCAATGGCTCAACTGTCCATGTCGGGAACCCGGGGGCACTGGCGGCGCAGCCCTTCGGTGCTGCTCGCGGTGATTCTCACCGCCCAGATGATGGTCGTGCTCGACGCCACCATCGTCAATGTCGCCCTTCCTCATATCCAGAGGACCTTTGGGTTCTCGAGCTCCACGTTGTCCTGGGTTCTCAACGCGTACGTCCTGACGTTCGGTGGCCTTCTCTTGCTGGGCGCCCGTTCGGGCGACTTGCTGGGACGGCGGCGAATTTTCCTGATCGGTATCGGCGTCTTTTCGGTCAGCTCGCTTTTGGGTGGCATCGCGACGGCAGGGTGGATGCTGCTGGCAGCCAGGGCCCTCCAGGGCGTCGGCGGGGCGATGGCCGCCCCGGCCGCTTTAGCCTTGCTCACCGTCATTTTTCCCGAAGGCGCTCAGCGGGTGCGGGCGATCGCGCTGTTCACCACCGTCTCGGCTGCCGGAGGCGCAACTGGCCTCGTCGTGGGTGGTTTGATCACCGAGTGGGCATCCTGGCGCGGGGTCATGTTCGTCAACGTGCCGATCGGCCTGGCCGTCATCGCCGTCGGTGCGCTCGTCCTCACTGAGACGGAGCGCCGCCGCGGTCGCTTCGACGTCCTCGGCGCTGTGACGTCGACCCTCGGTGTATCCAGTGTTGTGCTGGGCCTCGTCGAGGCAGGTACGTCCGGCTGGGGATCACCGGTCACCATCGTCCCGCTCATTGCTGGCGCTGCGCTGGTCGCCACCTTCCTCAAGATCGAAGCGACCGCCGAGGAGCCCATCTTGCCCCTGCGCCTGCTGGCCAACCCCACGCGGGCCGCCGCCAACGCGGCCCGCGGCCTCGGTTACGCCGGCATGTACGGAATGGTCTTCTTCATGACCCAATTCCTCCAGGATGTGCAGCATCATTCGACGTTGATCACCGGGCTCGCATTCCTTCCGACCCCGACTGCCGTGTTCGCGTCGTCGCAAATCACCAGCAGGGTGCTGGTTAGGAGATTCCCGCCCAAATCTCTGATGCTCGCCGGCTCAACGCTGTCTGCCGGGGGTCTACTGCTCCTCACTCAGCTAAGCCAAACCACTTCCTACGCCCAGCTGCTCGCCAGTCTCCTCATGATCGGTGCTGGCATGGGTCTTTCCTTCGTCAGCTTGACGACCGCCGCTCTTCACGGTGTCGACCCTGCCGACGCCGGCGCGGCTTCCGGCCTCGTCAATGTGGCTCAGCAGTTAGGTGCAGCGCTGGGGCTTGCCGTCCTCGTCAGTGTGCTCGACAGTGTCAACGCCGCACCGGTTCTCAGCACGCACGCCCTGGACATCACGTTCGCCGTGGCGACAGGGTTTGCCCTATCGGCTTTGCTGGTAATTGCTCTCGCCGTGCGCACGCGAGCTCGGGAGCCCGAGCTCACTTCCGAACCAGACGTGGAGCTCGAGGCGGCATAACCAGACTGCGGACCTACGGCGACGTAGCACGGTCGGCGCCTCCTCCACGTCTGTGGTCGCATGAGGTCCGGCAGCGAGCTCGGCCAACGTGATCGCGCTCACGGGAAGCTCGAGCCCAGTCATCCGAAGGAGAGTCGGTTCTCTGCTGCGCGGAAACCCACGATTGCGACCGTCGCGAATGCAACGGTAAAGCTGATCAACATCAGCATGGGGAGTATGACTGACGTCAACCCCTGACCATCGAGGATGAGCCCGTTGAATCCCCGCATCGCCCAATACTGTGGCGTCGCCGGAGCGACATGGTGCACCCACGCCGGAAGGGTAGCGAGCGGCATCAACGCTCCACCCAAGGCGCCGAGAGCTACCGGCAGAATGTTGCCGACCGCATTGAGTTGTTGAACCGTCCGAACAATCGCGGTGATGGCGAGACCCATCGCGACGGCTGTCACCACAACGGCAGACGCAACTAGAGCAACTCCCATCGCTGAACCTTTGGTCTGCAGTCCAAATGCCATGGTCCCGACTCCAAAGACGACGAGCATCTGGAGCAAGCCGAGCACGAGGATGGGAAGGATCTTCCCGAGTAGAAGTTGAGCTTGCGGCGTGCCACTCGCTCGCAGGCGAACCCACGTTGCCCAACCATGCTCGCGAAGGAAAGAGAACCCGATGAGACCCGGAAGGTAGAAGACGAAAGTGACCGCTTGGGCGGGAACGCTGAAGTCAGCGCCGGAGGCGCCGGGATGGCCGGTGAGTATGAGAATGAACCGGACACCGCCGCGCATCAACCCCACCAAGATCAATGGGATGAGGAAGACCAAGATCAGCCATTCCGGATCGCGCCGAAGAATCCGAAGTTCGTTCTTGAAAATCGTAAAGCTACGCCGCATCGTGTTGGTCTTCTGATTCGCGCAAGTGGTGTCCGGTCAGATTGAGAAAGACGCTCTCGAGGCTCGGTCTGAGGATGCTGATGCCGTCCAAGCGGTGGATATCGGCATCGAGTTTGTGGAGAATCTGAGCCGCGACCGGCGCTGGATCTGGTGTGGAAACACACAGGCGATCGCCATCTCTCTGAATGAAGAGCCCCCCTACCTCCACAAGCGGTGCCGGACCTGTGAACCGAAGTTCGAGTTCGCCTGATCCGTGCGCGGCGATCAACTGGTCGACCGACCCGCGGGCAATCACGCGACCTTCATTGACGAGCACCACGGCTGCGTCGAGGGCCTCAACCTCGGGAAGGTAGTGCGTGGTGTAGAGAACGGCGGTTCCCTGCGCTGCGAGGTCCCGCACCAGCCTTATCAGGGCGACTCGGGTCTCGATATCCGCGCCAACAGTCGGTTCGTCCATCAGTACTAAGGGAGGCTGGGAGATCAAGGCGATAGCCGTGTGCGCGCGGCGCTTCTCACCCCCCGACAGCTGCTGGCATTGCCGCGACCGGAGACCCCCCAGGAGAAGAGCCTCAGAAACCTCGGCGATCCGCCGATCCAATTGTCGGTGTCGCAGACCGGCCAACTCTCCGAAGAACCTGAGATTCTGCTCGACGGTCAGCGGCTCGTAAAGACCAGTGCCCTGCGGTGCGAAGCCGAGACTGCGTTGCGCACGAAGAGGGTCTCGCGCAATATCGGATCCGCTCACCCGCACCGTGCCGCCATCGGCTTGGAGGAGCCCGGCGACAATTGAGAGCAAGGTCGTCTTGCCTGCTCCGTTCGGTCCGAGAAGGCCCACCACCTGCCCGGCAGCCACGGTGAGGTCGACCGCCTGGAGCGCCCGGTGGGCACCGTAAGACTTAGTGACCTCGACCACTTCAAGCACCGGGACCTGCGAAGAGCACGCAGAGGCGCTCAGCTTCCGAGTCACTTCGTGGTCCTGTCTGGTCGCACCGGCTGTACGGACCGCCTTCCCATTCGATGAGGTATCCGAGATTCAGAGATGTATCTAGGATACGATGACGGATCAGAAAGAGTCAACTGGCTTGTCGAGATGGAGGTCAATGACCGCCGAGAGGTGGACGCCCGAACGGCGTCGACAGCTCACCCGCGAGGCCCTAGTTGAGTCCGCCCGGGACGTGTTCGCGCAACGAGGCTTTCATGCAGCGTCCTTGGAGGAAATTGCCGAGGCCGCTGGGTTCACCCGGGGCGCTGTCTACTCCAACTTTGAGAACAAAGAAGAGCTGTTCTTCGCTGTGCTGGATCGGCACGTGGAACTACAGCTCGCTGCCTTTGATGCTCTCTTCGAAGAATCGGGTGGTCCCGTCGCTGCATCGGATGAAGACGTCGTGCGTGTCTGGAGACAGCTGGCCACTGGAAGCGACCCTCAATGGGCTGCTCTCAGTCTTGAGTTTCGGCTCTATGCCCTACGGAACCATGACGTCCGAGACCGGTTCCTCGCGCGGTATCACGCGTACAGAGACCGAATCGCCTCTTATCTCTCGGACATATTGCGGGACCTCGACCGCGAACTACTGATTCCAGTCACCCATCTCGTCGCTATTGTCGACTGGGGTGCGGGCGGAATCATGGAACTCGGCCTTCTCGATCCCGGCCAAGCAGATGTACTGCGAACGTTCCTTGACGTCCTCAACCACGGAGCTTTCGGTCAAGAGACCGGGGGCGAATAGTGCTGAGGCCCACCACGTCGTCAGGTGAGCGGATTCGAACGGTCTTCGTGAACAATGCGGCCTGCCGGTGGTCAGGTCAAAATTTCGGTGCCTGGCGATCTAGCCAATCAAGGTCACGTGGGGTTGGGCTCATGAATCGCGATCCTTTCATCCGCGTCCTGGTCGCACCCGCAATTCCTTGATCCGGCGAAAATCGCGCACATTGTTGGTCGCCAGCGTCAGTGAATGCACAAGAGCCGTCGCAGCGATTAGCGCATCTGGCATCTTCAGAGAACGCGTCTCCCTTCGCAGTCGGCCCGCGCGGTCCGCCACGCGGCGATCTACCGGGAGTTCATCCATGGCAGCGAGAAACCGAATGATCGTTGGGTCGTCTGCGGCAGGGTCAGCGAGCAATTCGGCTCGTGTAATCACTGAGTAGGCCAATCGGCCGGATCGCGGCAACCGTCGCGCTCCGATCAGGTGATTGACACAAACATCGGTGTCGACCAAAAGGTCAGCCACGAGTGTCCCATTCTGAGCGCGAAGGAATGCCTGGCCCTAGTGCCGGCAAGGTCCCGAACGTCGCGTCGAGGTCATTTTCTTCTTCGAGGTAGACGTCGACTGCTTCTCGAATGATTCGGGAAACGGGCACACCTTCGCGGCGCGCTCTGTCAGCGAGACGTGCGCGTTGATCATCAGTCAGGTAAATCTGCGTTCTCGTTGCCATACACCACCTAGTATACACCATCCGAGTCGGATGGCTCAGCTCCTGAGGACGCAGACGTCAGCCGAGTATCGCGGCGCCAGACGTCTTGCTCCAGAGCGTCGCGTAGTTCGCCGCTCGCTTTAGGGAGGGTTGTACCCGGTGACGGTGACGTCAGCACCAATGGTCGTGGTCGTTGTCTCGGCAAAAAGACAATGACCCGCGGGCAACACATAACCCGGCGTGAACGGAACGTCGACGTTGCCGACCGTACCCCCCGGCGCTTCGATCTTCGCGATCAATGTCTCTATGGCGTTCGCCTGGCAGGTGCCCCCCAGTACGGTGTGCCCATCGAATATCTGTATCTCGGCGTTCGAGCCATTCCCCGAGCTAGAAGCGATCGTGGGTGCTGCCAACCAAATGGCGGCACTGATGTTCTGGATGACGGCGGGACCGCCGACAAAATCCATCAACACGGTGCGCTCTGCAGAACGTGAGTCGACGTGACCCACGAAGTTCCAGTAGTTCGTGTACGGGGCCTCGGTTGTGAACAACTGACCGGACGCCGAGACGTCGGCCTTGTTGCCGCTTGTTCCTGTGATCTAGGTCGAGGCGACCGCGTAGGCGGCTGTTGGAACGAGCAAGAGCGTGGCGACGACCGCTACGACGATCCAGCCGCCGCGCGACATGTTCCTGAGCGTGGTCATTCAGATCCTCCGTCCCATGATGGGGGTGCCGATCTATATGGTCAGCCGGAGGTAGCGTCCGGTGTCTGTGCTGTCCGACACGGTCTGTAGGTGTAACCAGCTATTCGAAGCCTCGGCGCCGCGAACGAAGAGAATGCGTGCAACCCGCCGAATGCCGACAATCTGGGAAATCAGAAGCAGCCGATTCCCTGTGCAACTACCTTCAAAACTGAGAGAGAACAGGCTCGATGATTTCATCTGCGATCCAGCTGACACGAGGGATCGGCGGCACAGGTGCGATCACGACGTGTGAGACGCCGGCTTCGATCAGCTGAACAACGAGATCGCGGGCGGAAAAGACACCGAGAGCGCTTTGCGTATCACTCGATGACGATGCTGACGAGACAAACACTTGAACCGAACGAGTGATTTCTCTCGGGTCTCGTCCAATCCGTCTGCAATGAGCCTCCAGTGCGGCGTTCCTCTCTACGAAATCGTCTACAACCCCTCGTGTTGGGCAACTCCAGATATCGGCGTGTTCGGCAACCACCCCGAGCGCGGTGTGCTTGCCACCTGCTCCGATAAGGATGGGAGGGTACGGTCGCTGGATAGGTTTGGGTTCGCAGACCGCGCCGTGGAGACGGTAACAACTTCCGTCGAAATCGAAGGGCGCGTCTTCACACCACAGCCGCTTCGCGATGGTGCACGTCTCACTGAGGGCCATGAGCGCTTCTCCCGCCGGTACCACGTCGATTCCGTACGCGTCGTACTCGCGGTGGACAGCCGACAGCAGTTGTTGGTCTTTCGTCAGAGTGCCACCTGCGCCGACTCCAAAGACCAAACGACCTCCCGAGATAACATCGATAGTCGCGGCCATCTTCGCGAGCAACGCGGGCGGTCGAAAACGGTTGCTCGTGACCATGACTCCAAGGCGCAGTCGATTGGTCTTAACCGCTAACGCCGCAAGCAGCGTCCACGCCTCCAGTGTTGCTTCAGTGACGTCGCCCCACAGAGGGACCATGTGGTCCCAAAGCCAAGCGTGGTCGAAGAGCTCGATATCGTCAGCCTCTTTCCAAACGTGGAGAATCTCTTCGTAACTCAGACCTGATTGGCTCGTCTTGATCCCGAAGCTCAACTGCCGGCGGTCAGATGGCACCGCAACTCCCAACCATCGTTCCATCGTTCGGATTTTTTCCCATTTGCTGCTTCACGATCCGTGCCCACGAATTATGAAAGGGGAAAACAACCCCTCAATCTCGTTTTTACGGCGATTAGAGGAGTATCCAGGTTGAAGTTTGCCAGGCTGAAGCTTCGCCCGGTCGCCGACCTCGCTTGTGACCCCCTGAGAAGTCCAATAGGTTCGGCGTGGTGAGCGCAAGGCCGGTGGGACCCGAAGATCACCACCAGGTTGTCATCGTCGGCGGAGGGGTCGCTGGTGTGAGCTGCGCGCTCGAGTGTTACGACATCCAACTCGACATCGTTCTGCTCGAAACCGAGGCGGCCGTCGGCGGCCAGACCACCGAAATCCCGTTCCATGTCCGAAACGTGGCCGCCGGTGTGTACGACGACGAGCATCCCTTGCCGTGGGCGCTTGAACGCTCGGCGGCAATTCTCGGCGACCGGGTCCGTCGTTCTTGGCCCGTCGACCGGACCGACCTCGACGCCGGATGGCTGGACTCTTCCGGTCGCCGGGTGACAGCGGACGCAATCGTGATCGCCACCGGCGTTGGGACCCGACGACTACCCGCGGCGGAAGACGGAGCCTTCGGCGGAGACGTGACTTATCAGTTGGGGTCTGATCTTCAGCGATTCGCGGGCCGCCAGGTGGTGATGATCGGCGGAGGGGACAACGCCACCCTTGATGCCCTGGCCCTGGCGCGAAGTGGTTCCCCGGTCACCCTGGTGCATCGCGCCGATCGCCTGAACTCACGGCCGGACATCGCGGAAGAGGTCCGTGACAATCCGAGGATCACCGAGCTCGCCGGTTGGGAGCTCGACCAAGTCAGTGGCGACGACCGATTGGAGGAGGTCGTGTTGGTGAATTCTGCCACCGGCGAGCGTCGGTCGGTGAAAGCAGGAGGACTCGTGGTGAAGGTTGGCAAAGCTCCCCGCACCGAACTATTTCAGGGCCAGGTAGAGACGGAGCGCTCCGGCGCCGTCGTGGTGGACGAGACGCAGGCGACCTCGCACCGGGGAGTGTTCGCTGCTGGCGACGTGGTCGCCGGCGCGTATTGGCGCATAGCAACTGCAATGGGCCAAGGATCTCTCGCGGCCAGGTCCGCCCTTCGTTACTTGGAAGGATCGTCACGATGACCCGCGATATCCCGAGCGTGCTGTCGGCAAGCGAAGTGGTCACTCGCTTCCGTGGATGGCTCGGAGCCCAACCGCCGTCGGAAGACCGAAACCCGGCACTCGGCCAGCGATCCTCGACC
>DASPVS010000447.1:0-6626 GCA_035622235.1 Acidimicrobiales bacterium
GGGCATGGCGTGCCGGCTTCGCTGGTATGCCGCTCTCGATGAGGCGTTGCGACCTGGGCCGTCGCTACGATATGGCCACTTGGACGCACAGCGGCCCGGACGAGCATCTAGCGACCGATGAGGCCTTCGGACCCCCACCACACGCCACGAAAGGCGAAGAGCCGTTGACCGAGACCGGAATACGAGGATCCGTTGACCGCTGGCGTTAGCGTCGTCGGAGTCGGCATGACGCCGATGGACCGCCGCGACAAGACCGCTAAAGACATGGCGATGCAGGTGGCGTCGGAGGCCCTGTCCGACGCTGGGCTCTCGCCTTCGGAGCTGGGCCTCGTGGTGCTCGGGAACGCACTCGGCGGCCGTCTCTCCGGCCAGGAGTGCATCCGAGGTCAGGCCTGGCTGCGCGATGCAGGGTTCGAGGGCGCGCCGGTCGTAAACGTCGACAACTCCTGTGCAGGTGGTTCCACCGCCTTGCACGTCGGGATCATGGCTTCGCTGGGTGGAGAGTCCCCCGTGCTCGTGCTGGGCGTCGAGAAGATGTGGACGGGCGACCGCAGCGCGACTCTGAGCGGGATAGAGGACGGAGTAGTCGCAGAAGAGCGTGCCGGGCTCCGCTCGCGACTGGACTGCGGGTCTGGAAGCGTGCTCATGGGGCTGAATGCGACGTGGGTCCGCGAACAGATCGAACAGCGCGGGACCACAGTCGAGGAGATCGCGGCGACGACCGTAAAGGCAAGGCGTTGCGCGGGGCGCAATCCCCTTGCTCAATTCCGCGATCCGCTCACAGTCGAGGAAGTGCTCGCTTCAGCACCGGTCGCCGGGCCGCTGACGCGTCTCATGTGCTCCTCGTTCACCGACGGTGCCGCGGCTGTGGTCGTAAGCCGCGGGAGCCACGCCGGCTCCCCCCGGGTACGCGCCAGCGTCGCCCGTTCGGGCAGTGGCGAACTCGACTACCACGACCGACTCGCGGCGACGGCAGACGAGGCATGGAAGGCAAGCGGCCTCGGACCGTCCGACGTCGACCTGATCGAGCTTCACGACGCTACGAGCGCCGAGGAGCTGTACGCACTCGAGTCGCTCGGGTTCTTCTCGCCGGGAGCCGCCGGTCGAGCTACAGCTGCGGGGGAAACCGACGTGGGCGGGAACGAAGTGACCGTGAACCCGAGCGGTGGGCTCGTGGCGAGGGGCCACCCCGTCGGTGCGACAGGTGTCGTCCAAGTCGTCGAAGTCGTCGAGCAGTTGCGCGGCAGCGCCGGTGCCCGCCAAGTCGAGTCCGCGCGGATCGGTGTCGCAGTCAACACCGGTGGGATCGTGGGGGGCGACACCGCCTTCGCCGCTGTTCACGTTCTAGAGGGGGCGTGACATGCCGGGCGCGGTGATCACGGGCTGGGGCATATCGCTGCCGGACAAGATCGTCACGAACCAGGACCTGTCCGTTCGACTAGACACTTCTGACGCCTGGATCACAGAGCGGACAGGCATAAAAGAGCGCCGCATCGGAGGGACGACCTCCGGCCTTGCCATCGAGGCCGGCAGGATCGCCCTCGAGCGGGCCGGTGTGGACTCGGCAGACATAGACATTCTGGTCCTGGCCACCGCCACGCCCGACGCGCTCGTACCCGGGACGTCCGCGACCGTCCAAGACGGCCTCGGGATAAAGGGCGGCGCCTTCGACGTGAACGCGGCGTGCTCGGGCTTCGTGTACTCGCTAGTGGTCTCCCACGGGCTAATTCTCTCAGGGGCCAAGAGGATCCTCCTGATCGGATCCGAGACCCTCTCGCGCATAACCGACTGGGACGACCGGACCATGGCGGTGCTCGTGGGCGACGGGGCTGGGGCCGTCGTTCTCGAGGCGACCGAAGGTCCAGGGGAGTTGCTCGGGTGGCATCTCGGAGCGGACGGCTCGCTCAGGCACCTCCTCAAGTGCGACCACGGCGGCTACATGTACATGAACGGCAAGGAGATATTCCGCCACGCGGTCAGGGCCGTCATCGAGTCCTCGCAGATCGCGCTCGGTCGCGCCGGGCTCGCCGCCGACGACGTCGACCTCTTCGTCCCCCACCAAGCGAACGCCCGGATCATCACTGCAGCAGCACACCGCCTCGGGATATCCGAGGAGAGGTACGTGATCACGATCGACCGTTACGGGAACACATCTTCGGCGTCGATCCCCCTGGCGCTCGCTGACGCGCTCGACACCGGTCGTCTGCAAAAGGGAGCCACCGTTCTTTTGTCGGGCTTTGGGGGGGGCATGACTTGGGCAAGCGCCGTCCTTCGATGGGGGGGATGAAGCCGGTACTCGTGGTCCTCGCTGCGGGCATGGCCAAGCGATTCGGTGGGGGTTGTAAGCCGTTGGCTCCACTCGGGCTCCGCGGTGAAGCGGTCATCGACCTGACCACGGGGGACGCCCTCCGAGCAGGATTCGGGGACGTGATCCTCGTGATAGGACCCCAGACGGGCCCCGCCATCGAGTACCACGTGAGGCGCACCTGGCCCCGGTCGGTGAACGTCTCGTTCGCCCTACAGGAGGTCCCACTGGGAACGGCGCACGCCTTGCTCTGTGCACATCCGACCGTCGAGGACCGTTCGTTCGCCGCAGTGAACGCGGATGACGTATACGGAGCACAGCCCCTCGACGTCCTCGCCGCACACCTCAGGTCGCCGGCTCTCGAGCACTGCCTCGTCTCGTTCCAGCTGCGTGACTCGGTCTCGAGCGCCGAACCTGTTACTCGCGGGACCTGCGAGGTGGGCCAAGGAGGCCTTCTCGAGAGGATCACAGAACGGAGGCAGGTCACCCGCCGCCCCGATGGGACGTTCCACAGCGCCGACGGTTTGGAACCTTCCGAGCTCGACCCCTCGACGCCGGTGTCGATGAACCTGTGGGGGCTCAGGCCCACGATTTGGCCCGTGCTCGAAAACGCCGTCGTCGCCGTTCATGGCGAGGACCCGACCAAGCACAGCGAGGCGGAGGTCCTGCTACCCGAAGTTGTGGGTGAGATGGTCGAAGGCCGGACAAAGGGTGGCGTCCAGCACGTGAGAGTGCTCAGAGGTGAGGGAAGGTGTGTCGGCGTGACCCACGCCGCGGATCTTCCGGCGGTGAGGGCCGAGCTCGCAGGCATGATCGCACGAGGGATGCGCTCGGAATCGCCGTGGGACGGCGTCGCTTGAAAGAGATCCGTCTGCTCCCCCAGCCCCGATCGATCGAGGTCGCCCCGGGCGGCAGACGTGTCGACATCAACGAGGCGGCGAAGAGGGGCCCGGCGGAACGGCTCGACCCGTCGCTGCCTCCTCAGGGATACCGCCTATCGGTCGACGACGAAGTGGTGTTGGCCTACTCCGACGACGCCGGCAGGCGCTACGGACACTCGACGCTCGGTCAACTCCGCGTCGACGCAAACGAGTCGCCGGCCGGAGCGCCTGTTTGCACGATCGTTGACTGGCCCGACCTCGCGGTGCGCGGCGTCATGATCGACGTCTCGCGCGACAAAGTTCCCACGCTAGAGACGCTGTTCGCGATCGCCGAGAGGCTTTCGGCCTGGAAGATCAACCATCTTCAGCTGTACATGGAGCACACGTTCGCGACCAGGGGTCACGAGGAGGTCTGGAGGAAGGCCGATCCCTACACCGCCGAAGACCTGAGGAAGCTGGACGCACACTGCGCGTCGCTCGGAATAATGCTCGTGCCCAACCAGAACACGCTCGGCCACTTCGATCGTTGGTTGATCCACGACAGATACCGTGCGCTCGCGATCGCGCCAGAGGGTTTTGAATTCTTCGGCATGCGTCGCGGCCCGGCGACGCTGGACCCGGCAAATCCCGGCTCGTTGGCGCTGGTTTCCGACATCGTTTCTCAACTCGCACCTGTCCTCCCAGGTCGCGCGTTCCACATCGGTTTGGACGAGCCTTGGGAGCTTCCCCGGGAGCGTCGCGGCGAGTGGGCCGACTGGCTCGATCAAATGCGATCCCTATCGGATCTGCAAGACAGGGAACTTCTCGTCTGGGGCGATGTTCCCGCTGTCGACCCGGAATTGCTCCGGAGGATCCCCGAGGGCACCACTGTTTGTGAGTGGGGATACGAGGAGAACCATCCTTTCGAGGACCGCTCGCTGCGCCTCCGCGACTGCGGAGTGCCGTTCTGGTTGTGCCCCGGAACGTCGAGTTGGCTGAGCATTACCGGACGCGTCGAGAACATGATCGGAAACGTCCGAAGTGCAGTGGACGCAGCGGTCGATCACGGAGCGTCGGGTCTTCTCGTAACGGACTGGGGCGACATGGGCCACCTCCAGTACCTGCCCTCCTCGGAACCCG
Source organism: Acidimicrobiales bacterium (assembly GCA_035622235.1). Lineage (GTDB taxonomy): Bacteria > Actinomycetota > Acidimicrobiia > Acidimicrobiales > UBA8190 > DASPVS01. Next base: position 4,306 of record DASPVS010000447.1, read on the forward strand.
GCGTCGCCGCCGCGGCAGCGATGTCGTGGTGCCGCGCCACCAATTCGGGTTTGGGAACCGAAGAGCTCGGCCGGCTTCTCGACAGGTATTGCTTCGACGATCCGGCGTGCGAAATCGGTGGCGGGCTCGTGCAATTGGGAAAGGTGCATCGGATGGTCACCCCACAACCGTTCAACCTTTCCGCACTCGTCATGCACGTTCTGTTACCCCAGTGGCGAGTCGGCACCGGTCTTACGGAAGGTCTCGATACAAATGAGTTGGAGGAGGTCGAGGCGGTCCTTGACTCTGCTACAGAAGCTGTGCACAGGGCGCGTCCACGGAGATCCGACGGCGCACTCGTGGCTTGCGAGCTCGAGGCATCCGCGCGGCTTCTCGCACTTGCATCGCGCGACGCACGAGCAAGGCTCCAGGCAGACGGGCGCATAGAGTCAGTCGACTCTTCGACGCGCAAGGTGCTCGCAGACGAGCTGGGCGACCTAATCGCTGAACACCGGCGCCTTTGGCTTTCGAGGAATCGTCAGGGCGGTCTCGATGACAGCGTGGCGTGGCTCGAGAACCTTCGCTCTGCGTACGTGACGGGCCATACCGAACCGGGGTGGTTCGGACCGCTCGCATGAGAGGCGGGACGCCGTCGTGGTACGACGACGCGTAATCGTCCGGGGGCTCGTCCAAGGAGTCGGCTTTCGGGTCTCGTGCGCGCGCAGGTCGAGAGCGGCGGGAGTGGGAGGTTGGGTGCGCAACGCGCCCGATGGCTCGGTGGAAGTCGTCGTCGAGGGCGACCCTGCAGCAGTCAACCAGGTGATCGAGTGGTGTCGCACAGGGCCACCGGCTTCGCGAGTAGACGCGGTGGGGATATCGGAGCTGGGCCCAACAGGCGAGAGAACGTTCGACATCCGTTGATCTCGTGCGTGGTTGATCGTCTGCGCGGTTGATCTTGGTGCGGCGTTGACCTCGTGCGGCGTTGACCCGGCGACCGGACCGAGGACAAGGCGAGGCCCCGAGTAGCCCGTCCGGCTTGAGCCGTCCGTACTTCTCGGGGCCAACGCCCTCGGCGAACCGGGATTACCCTTCCCAAGGTCGGACGACCCTCGGTGTGAGCACTTCGACGAGCTCCCAGGGAGCCAACCGAAGAACATCCGGCTGCCTCATCCAGCACACATAGAACCTCGTCCTTTCGGTTCGGCTTGCCTTTCGGCTCTCCGGCCCGGTGACCGAAAATCAATGTGTACCTGACTGCTGACACTGTGCGCCGAGCACACATTTAGGTCAATAGTGCAGCCTGATATCCCTATGATTTCCTCAGAAAATTAGGCTTTCTCCCCAAGTCAGCGCGCGTTCGTCCCCAGGTAATCCCCAAGGATCGCGCCGTCTTGCAAGTGAAGACTCCGCCCTACCCCGTCCCGTCGCGCCACAACACTGAGACCGGCTTTGCGTCTGGCCGAATCGCCCGCTTTGCCCGAGCCCCACGCTCCGTGGCCGGGATCAAGAGACCGGCCAAGAAGCCCGATGATTTCTACACAATGGTTATGGCGGATCCCGGAAAGGGAGTAGAAGCGCCGACCGGGCCGACACCAGGGCCAGAGGGGTCGAACGAGAGCGGCACCCAGGAAGGGCGTGTCGTCCTTGGCAACGCGCTCTCTAGAAAGGCCGGGGACGTCGGCGCAATGGTCGCACGACGGTGGAAGGAGCGCCTTCCGCCAGGCGCATTCGATTCGGACCCAGCCGAGCAAGAGGTGGTGCACAAGAACATCGTCCGTACGACGACGCTCGCCACCGAGTCGGTTGCGCACTTCCTTCTCACGGGCGAGCTTCCCACGGCTGACCAGGCGCGGACCCTCTACTCGTGGGGCAAGGCGCCACTCAGGAGCGCGATCTCCCTCGCCGATCTCACGAAGCTGTACCTCAACTGGAGGGACGTGGCGATGGAGGTCGCCCGCGACGAAGCTCGAGCAACGAAAGTGCAGACAAAAGCCCTCGACGAGGCGCTCGCTGTCATCAGTGCAGGATCAGACGGCGCAATGGTTCGCATGGCGCGACATTTCGACTCGGAGCACAAGCGTGTCCTTTCAGAGCTGGCCGAGGAGCGAGCGCGACTCGCTCACCTCGCCTTGCACGACCCGCTAACCAGTCTTCCCAACAGGGCTCTTCTTCTCGACCGCCTCCGACATGCACTCGAGGCGGCTTCACGACGGGGCCAACTGGCGGTGCTTTTCATCGACCTGGATCACTTCAAGGAGGTCAACGATCACGGGGGACACTCGGCGGGGGACCAGCTCTTGATCGCAGTGGCCAAGCGGCTCACCGAAGTGGTTCGCCCGACC
>DASPVS010000448.1:0-5154 GCA_035622235.1 Acidimicrobiales bacterium
TGGGTGGCTGCGGCTCACGACGATCTGGGGGCCCTTGGTGGTCTTGCGGACTTCCACTATGTAAGCCTTCAGCCGGGCCCCGTGCTCGTAACGCTCGTAGGGGACCTGTTCGGCTTGGGGAAGAAGGGCCTCGACCTTGCCCAGGTCGAGCAATGTGTAGCGGTTGTCCGTCTGCTGAACGATGCCGGTGACGATGTCACCCTCGCGCCCCGCGTACTCCTCGTACTTGAGGTCCCGTTCGGCCTCACGAATTCGCTGAAGGATGACCTGCTTTGCCGTCTGCGCGGCGATGCGGCCGAAATCCGCAGGAGTGTCGTCCCACTCACGGACGACGTTGCCGTCCTCGTCGAGCTCCTGACCGTAGACGCGGATCTCGCCCGACTCGGGGTCGATCGTGACGACCGCCTCCTCTGCCGCGTCTGGGCGGCGCTTGTACGCGGCGACCAGGGCGTTCGCCAGCGCGTCGAGCAGGGTCTCGACGGAGATGCCCTTGTCACGCGCAATCTGAGCGAGCGCATCGAGGAATTCGAAATTCGTCTTGCTCATGGAGTCTGCACCCTCTCCGACTCGGCCCCCGCCGATTTGCCGGTCCCAGGGCTTAGGGATCTGGCGACTGGCGCGCCGCCTGAGGCTCGTTCCGGGTGACGCTTCGGTCGGCGTCCGGCCCGGCCCGACGGTCGCGGCGCTCCGCCCCAGCTGAACACCGTTCGTGCGCGCTCGATCGCGAGGTACTCGATGCGGAGACCGTTGTTCGGCAAACCCTCACCGGCCAGCACGATGCCCTCGTCGTCGGCCGCTTGGAGGTGTCCTTGCACCCGACGCTCACCTTGAGAGCCCGCGACCAGACGAACTGAGACGACCTCTCCGACCGCTCGGGAGAAGTGCCTCTGTGAGCGAAGCGGACGTTCGACACCGGGACTGGTCACTTCGAGCGTGTAGCGATGGCCCGGGAAGGGGTCGTGCTCGTCGAGGGCCCGCGATAGCACGTGAGTGGCGTCTGCGATCGTGTCGAGGTCCACTCCGCCTTCGCGGTCCACCACCACTCTCGCGAGCGACGGCTTCAACTCGACGTCCACTAGCTCGAGACCGAGGCGGTCGAGGGTGGCCGCGAGCACGTCGAACAGCTCGTCTGCCACCTCTTCGCTCACCTCCTGGTCGTCGGCACCCTGCTCCTGCGCCCGTCGGGTGGCTTGGTCAAAGCAGAAGCGTGGGCAGCCCGCCCACGCTTCGACGAAGATCCATCCACTCGTTTGAACCGGCTCGGACATTATACCAACCGCCTTCTCGCCCCTGTCAGGAGGCCGTAGACCGATTTGCCCGGGACCTGCGTCATGAGGCCTCGGTCACAGGGATTGCCCAGGACCTGCTTCGTCAGGTCGTAGCATCGGAATTTCATGGCGAAGCGCGAAGTCCTCACTCCGCAGGCGATTGACTTCCCGCGGTGGTACCAAGACGTCCTGGCCAAGGCTGAGCTCGCCGAGAACGGCCCCGTGCGAGGAACGATGGTCATCCGTCCTTACGGGTACGGAATTTGGGAGCGGATGCAAGGAGAGATCGACGCAAGGATCAAGTCGACCGGCGCAGAGAACGCCTACTTCCCCCTCTTCATCCCAGAGAGCTATCTACACCGCGAAGCCGAGCACGTCGAAGGGTTCAGCCCCGAGCTCGCCGTTGTCACCTACGGCGGAGGCAAACGCCTCGAAGAACCGGTGGTCGTCCGTCCGACGAGCGAGACGATCATCAACTCCTACATGTCCAAGTGGATCCAGAGCTACCGCGATCTGCCGATGTTGTTGAACCAGTGGGCGAACGTCGTGCGTTGGGAACTACGACCCCGCCTCTTCCTGCGAACGACGGAGTTCCTTTGGCAGGAAGGTCACACTGCCCACGCTTCTGAGTCCGACGCGCGGGCATTCGCATTGCGAATCTTGAACGACGTCTACGCCGACTTCATGGTGAACGTTCTCGCCGTCCCTGTGATCACCGGTTTCAAAACGGAACGTGAACGCTTCGCAGGCGCCTCTATGACGTGGACGTGCGAGGCCATGATGCGCGACGGCAAGGCGCTTCAGATGGGTACCAGTCACGAGCTCGGTCAGAACTTCGCCAGGGCCTTCGACATCACCTATCTCGACGACGAGGGTGAGACCGTTCACGCTTGGCAGACGTCGTGGGGCGTGTCCACGCGGCTCATGGGTGCCCTGGTTATGACACATGGCGACGATGCCGGGCTCCGGGTTCCGCCTCTCGTTGCGCCTGTCCAAGTCGTGGTCCTCGTGGTCAAAGACGAATGCGGGGCGTCGGACAGGGCTAGGGCGTTGGTGGACGAACTCGCGGCTTGTGGGATGAGGGCGGAGCTCGACGATCGCACGGAGACGAGCTTCGGGCGCAGGGTCGTCGACTGGGAGCTAAAGGGGGTTCCCGTGAGACTCGAGCTCGGACCCCGCGACGTCGAAGAAGGGACCGCCGTGCTCGTCCGGCGTCACAGGTCTCTCGACAAAGAGCAGGTTCCGCTCTCCAGGGCCGCGTTTCGGGCGAAGGAGTCTCTAGGACAAGCACAGCTCGAGTTGCTCGAGGAGGCGCGTACCCTCATGGAGAGAAGCACCGTTCACGTGTCCTCGGTGGAAGAGGCCGTGGAGGGCGCACAAACCGGGTTCGCCGTGTTGCCGTTGCGGCTCATAGACGAGGACGGCGAAGACAGGCTCAACGAAGCGGGAGTCTCGGTACGCTGCGTTCAAATGAGCGACGGGTCTCTGCCGGACGCCGCCGGAAACCCCCAAGCCGCCAAAGACGCCCAAGCGGCCCGAGAAGCTGGCCTCGTCGCGGTTGTGGCGCGCGCTTATTGAGCGTCGGGGTCTTCGGCGTGGACCTTCCGGCGGACCATCTCGACGCGCGCAGCGGAACGGTTCGCGTCGGTCCCCTTCTCTTCGAGAAGCGCTCGTCGATCGGCCGCTGCTTCGCTCTCGGCATCTTCATCGGCAGCGGCGAGCCTCGCCTCGACGCCTTCGGCTACTAGCTTCTCTGCTTCGACCACGAGCGCTTCGACCATCTCGTCTTCAGGCACGACTCGGACGATCTTGCCCTTGATGAAAAGGTGGCCGCGACGACGCCCTGCGGCGATCCCGAGATCGGCTTCGCGCGCTTCGCCAGGCCCGTTCACGACGCAGCCCATGACGGCGACTTGAATCGGCAGGTTCTTTTGCTCGAGCGCGTCCTGCGCCTTGCGAGCGACACCGATGACGTCGATCTCCGCTCGCCCACACGACGGGCAGGCGATGAGGTCGAGGCCCTTTCTTTCTCTCAACCCCAACGCCTCGAGCAGTTGCCTGCCCGAGCGGGCCTCCTCCACAGGGTCGGCCGTCAGCGAGTAGCGGATGGTGTCCCCTATGCCTTCGGCCAAGAGGGTGGCGATCCCGGCAGTTCCCTTGAGCAAGCCGCTCGGCGGCGGTCCAGCCTCGGTCACCCCGAGGTGGAGGGGGTGGTCGAACTTCTCAGAAGCCAGGCGGTACGCGGCGATCATGAGCGGAACCGACGATGCCTTCACGGAGATCTTGACGTCGGAGAACCCGACCTCTTCGAAGTACTCGAGCTCCATCCGAGCCGACTCGACGAGCGCCTCCGGCGTGGCTCCCCCGTATCGCTTGTACAAATCCGGGTGGAGCGAGCCGGCGTTCACCCCGATGCGGATCGGCACACCCCGATCCTTGGCTTCGCCGGCCACTTGTTTGATCTCCGCTTCCTTTCGGAGATTTCCGGGGTTGAGCCGCAGTCCGTGGACGCCGGCCTCGAGTGCACCTAATGCCATCTCATGATGGAAGTGGATGTCGGCGATTATCGGCACCGGGGAGCGGGGCACGATGTGAGCAAGACCCTCCGCAGCTTCCTCCTCGTTGCAAGTGCATCGAACGATGTCCGCCCCGGCAGCAGCCAACGCGTATATCTGCGCGAGCGTGCCCTCCACGTCAGCCGTTTTGGTGGTCGTCATCGACTGCACCGTTATAGGGGCGTCCCCGCCCACGGCAACGTTTCCGACCTTTATCTGCCGCGTTGGCCGGCGGGGGAAAGGTACCGGGGAGCGGGTCAACGGAATGGGTTTGCGACCGGGTGCGCGATGTCGAGGTAGACGGCCGAGACGACGAAGATGAGCAGGAATCCGACGAACGCATAGGCAACCGGGGTGAGTTTTGCGACGTCTGCGTGGTACATGCGACCCTTGCGACTGCGGATGCGCTCGTAGACCGCAACCGCAACATGTCCTCCGTCGAGCGGCAGCATCGGGAACAGATTGATTATCCCGAAGATGATGTTGAGGGCGATCAGCACCTCTATGAAATCGGTCGCACCGGCTTGTACACCTTGTGTCGCGGTTCGCACGGCTCCGAGGATCGACTCCGGTCGGTTACCGGTCTGTGCGGCGGCACGGGCCTTTTGGGGATTGTCGAGCTGGCCGAAGAACGAGCTCAGGCCGTGAGGCGAGAACGTGTGTCCCAACCCTGCAAGTGAGCTCGAGACGACACGGCCGAAGTCCACGGTGGCGCTTCCGACGGCATGGATCGGGTTTGTCGTGGACGTTCCGGGCGCGATCAGTACGCCTATCCGTCCCTGCTCGGAAGTCTTAGAGGAACCAGTCGACACCGGCTCCTCTTCGACTGCCGGTACGACGGTGATTAACAGTTTCGTGCCGTTGCGCTCGATGCCGAGCGTCACGGGCTGACCGGGATGGTCCTTGATCACCTCCGTTAGCTCCTCTGCGGAGTGCACCGGCTTACCCTCTGCGCTCACCACAACGTCCCCCGGCCGGATCCCGGCCGTGCGCGCGGGATCGACGTGGTGGATGGGAGCAAGTCCTTGAATGGTCACGATGTTCGAATCGGGAACCCCGACGAATGTGAGAAGTCCCCACAGGAGGATGAACGCCAACAAGAAGTGCACGAACGAGCCCGCAAGAGCCACCATCAGCCGATTGTGAAAGGGCTGTTGACGGTAGGTCCGAGGTTCGTCGGCGGGATCGACCTCTTCGAGGTTGCTCATACCGATGATCTTCACGTAGCCGCCTGCGGGGATTGCCTTGACCCCGTACTCCGTCTCGCCACGCCGGATCGACCACAAACGAGGACCGAACCCGACGAAGTACTCAGTGACCTTCATTCCGCT
>DASPVS010000449.1:0-4948 GCA_035622235.1 Acidimicrobiales bacterium
TCCGAGGTAGACGATCTTCGCCGCTCCGCGAGGCGGTTGCGGCTCTTCGGTTATCTCGAAATCGTCGACCACGGCCGGGAGCCTAATGGTCCCAAGAGTCGTCACTGCGCTCCCGGTCGAAGAGACCGATAGAAGGCACGAGGGCGAGACGGCCCGAGGTTGAGCTTGCAGCGACAACGCGCATGGAGCGACGCGAAGTTGGGTAGGTCAGTGGGCGTGAACAGGGAGGTGACGGCCCTCGACAGCCTGGAAGGACCTAAGTGAAGCATCGGCGCGTGAACATTTGCGGATACACAGCACTGTCACAGCTTGGGACCGCAGAATGATGATCGTGGCCGGGAAAGCGCAGTCTGGAAGCCAGAAGATGGTCAGCCGGCCGAATGCGGGCCGCTGGTAGAATCCGGCGCATCAACGGAGGATCGATGAACACCGACTGGATGGCTACGGGCAAGTGCAGGGACATGGACCCTGCAGTGTTCTTCCCGAGCGATGGGGTTGGGGTGCAGGTAGCTCAACGCATATGTTGCGAGTGCCCCGTAAAGGCCCCTTGTCTCGAGTACGCCCTCGTCAACCGCGTAGACCACGGTGTCTGGGGTGGAGCGTCCGAGCGCGAACGACGTCGCATGCTCCGGCAGCGGCGGCTGGCCAGAACTGATCTCGCCCGGACCTGATCGGAAGCGGGCAATCGACGTTTCGGGAGAGGATCGCTTCGACGATCTCCTTCTCGAATGCGTCATCAACGTGAGCGAGGGCCGAGATACCGAGGTAATCAGCTCGATTGCTGCGGCTGCCGAGTCGCTACTGCTCGACCTGCACTCTGACCGGGACCACCACCGCTCCGTACTCACTATCGGCGGCCCCGCTGAAGGGGTGTTGGAGGCGGCACGTCGAGTAACCACTGTCGCTCTCGACAAGATCGACATCCAAGACCATTGTGGCACCCACCCCCGGCTTGGAGCCGTCGACGTCGTCCCGTTCGTCCCCCTCGACTCGCGCGGTTCACCGGTAACGGGATCCGGGGCGGATAAAGCGCATAATGACGCAGGAAGCTCGGGAAACCCGAGTCTGGCGCTCGCTCTCTCTGTGCGCGACCAGTTCGCGTCTTGGGCAGGGTCGGAACTGGACCTTCCGTGTTTTCTCTACGGTCCCGAACGGGCGCTCCCCGAAATCAGGAGGCTCGCTTTCAAAGGCCTGGATCCTGATTTCGGTCCGGCTGCGCCACATCCGAGTGCCGGTTCTTGCGCTGTCGGCGCGCGCGAGGCGCTGGTCGCCTACAACATCTGGCTGCGCGACGCGGACCTCGGATTGGCTCGGTCAATTGCCTCGGAGTTGCGTGGACCTCAACTTCGAGCTCTCGGGCTGGCCGCCGGAGCGGATGCGCAGGTGTCGTTCAATCTCTTGAGACCGGACGCCCTGGGACCGCAGTATGTCTACGACGAGGTTTGCCGTCGACTCCTCGACTCGGGAAACGCCGTCAGCAGGGCGGAGCTGGTGGGTTTGATTCCACTTGCGGTCCTAGAGGCGACACCGCCCTCGCGCTGGGACGAACTCGACATCGGCCCTGAGAGGACCATCGAGATGCGCCTCGCTCGCGCGTTGTCCTGAAGCTCGGCACGAAGCCGACTTCGATCGATCTCAACCGGCTACTGGTTCCACTGCTCGGCGAACCGGCCAGATCGAATGGCTACGGCAAATCAGCGCCCAAATCAGGAAGCCGAAGCGGCGGCTCGCCGTCCCATTGCGCGCGCACGGCGCAGGCGACGACGTTCGCGTTCTGACAGCCCTCCCCAGATCCCGAACTTCTCGCCGTTCGCTAGCGCGTATTCCAGGCAGTCCTCACGGACGACACAGCCGCGGCAGACCTCTTTCGCCTCGCGCGTGGAAGCGCCACGCTCGGGGAAGAAAAGGTCCGGGTCCACGCCCATGCAGTTCGCACGTGTCTGCCATTCGCGGTCCTGGCGGCCGTAGAGCAGTGCGACAATGTCCACAGGTCCGCCTCCCCTCGCCACCACGTGGCATCGATGTAATTACAACGTTGTCATCATTGAACAAGTCGTGCCTCGCTTGCAAGGGAGAATCGCTGGTAGCTCCTGAAATCCCACGATACGTGGGCACAAGATCTCGTTGAGCGATATTGCGCCGGCTCGCACACCGACCGGCGGGCAATCAGACAGGGCGATCAGCATCGGGCAGGCGGGGAGAGCGAGGCCGGCAGAGCGAGGCGGCTCGAGGTCGCTTGCTCCCGGCCTCAGGCGCCTCGGCGAGCGGAGCGTTGGGTGGTACGTCGATGTTCGAGAAAGTCGACGAGCACGTAGTCCCCGAGAGTCTCCGGCGATGTGAAGAAAGCCCGTCCGCGGTTCAACTGCGTCAACTTCTCCACGAAGCCTTGCAAAGACCGGTTGGGATCGAGCATGAACGTGTTGATGGTGATCCCCGCCTTTGTGCAACGGGCGACTTCTGTGAGCGTGGCCCGCACCGTCTCGGGGACAGGCGGGTAGTTGAAATAGACCTCGTATCCATCTCCGCGATTGTCAGGCACCAAATGTGCGGTCGGCTCCCCGTCGGTGATCATGATCACCTGCTTCGTTCCAGCCTTGTGCGCGAGCATTCGTCTGCTCAGCATCAGCCCGTGTTGCATGTTGGTGCCGAAGACGTAGTCCCAGGAAACTTCCGGAAGCTCCTCGGGTTTGATCTCGCGTGCAACCTCGGAGAACCCGACCAAACCGAGAAAATCACGGGGAAAACGGTCGGAGATGAGAGTGTGCAGCGCTATCGCGACCTTCTTCGCCGCAAGGAAATTGTCTCGCATCGGCATCGAAAGCGAAAGGTCGACCATCAGTACGGTCGAGGAGCGCGTGATCGACTCTGTCCGCGCGATTTCGAAGTCGTCCGGTTGGAGTCGAACAGGTGTACCGGCTCCCGCACGCCTTACGGCGTTGTGAACGGTCGCTTGAATGTCCACGTCGAAGGGGTCACCGAACTCGAAAGGCTTCGTCTGTCCTTCGCGCTCGTGGCCGGTGCCAAGGAGTGTGTTCCTGTGCGCTCCGAGCCTGTCGCGCGCCAATTTCGAGAACAGATCGGTCAGCGCACTTTCACCGATGCGGCGTATGCCACGTGCGGTCAGTTGATAGCGGCCCTCGCGCTGTTCGATCAGACCCGCCTCCTCAAGCTCCTTCGCGAGGCGGGCGAGACTATCGAGCGAACGTGCGCCGTCATCACCGAGGTACTTCGCGGCTTGCTCCAAATCGACCTCGGCGAGCGCTCCCGGCGACGACGCCGAACGGAGAAACTGCTCGAGTTGTTCCATTTCCCCAAGTCGGCGAGCCGAGGCGGCGGCGTCCGCCAAGCCGAGCGGGTCGGACCCGCCGAAGCGGTAGCTCTTTCCCCAGCCTGCGCCCGGGACCGCTTTTCTGAGGTTGTCCGCGAGCCGGTCAACCTGCCAGCGAAGGTCCAAGTCTTCGAACAGGGAATCAGCCAAAGCCTGTAGCTGTGCTCTTTGCTCGGCCGACATCGAGTCGAGGACGGCCTGCATGGCGGCGATCTGACCAGCGAGTTGCTCGAGCAGTTCGTCGAGGTTCGCGGGGTTGTCGGGAAAGAAGTCTCCGAACTGCTCCATGAAGTTTTCGAACGAGGGATCGAGCGGCTCACCGCGCTCGCGCTGTTCGATCATCCGGTTGAGCGCGTCGAACATCTGACGGGTTCGCTCGAGTTGCGCGGGGTCGGGGTTCTGCATCGCTTCGGACATGCGATCGAACCAGCTGCTCGCGATCTCCTGACGCAACCGTTCGAGCAACTCTTCGAAATGTTCCCTCGCCTCTGAGGACGTGAAGTCGTATTGCTGCAGGCTCTTCACCATTCCGGCGAGATCTGGCGGGAGGAGGTCGAGCGCCATCGACCTTTCCGCGACGACTTCGTCGGTCACCTGACTACGGCGCTCGTCCCCGGAGGCTTTGGCCTCCTCGGCGAGCTGTTCTAGACCCTCGCGCTCTTCGGCTACGACTTGCTCCAATTGCTCCTGTATCTCTTGGAACGGTCCACCCAAGTCGCCTCGGTCGAGTTCCTCCTGGCGCGCGCGTCTCAACCGCTCCATCAGCTCGCGAAGACCTTGTATGCGTTCTCCGTCAGGCCGCTCGAAACCGGAGGTCAACAGCCGCCGTAGCGCCGTATCGGGATCGCCGTGGTACAGAAGGTCGTCGGCCAGCTGAGCGAAAAGGTCGTCGACGTCGTCGGTGACCCCGCGCTGGGTCCCGTCCCAGCGCATGTAGGACCAACGGCGAGTCATCCCCTGCCTCTGTACGTCGCCTTCGCGCCGGCCGCTTCCTTGTTCAACCGCTTGGTGAGATGCAGTCCCTCGAGAATGAACTCGGCCGCGCTCGCGACACGGCCCGGCGCCTCGCCCCCCGCGAGACCGAGTACGAGTTTTTCGAGACCGGGGATGTCGGAGACCATCGATACGTAAGACGAGGCGGGAAGGTCGTCACCGGCGTGAACGACCTTCTTGTCGTCGAAAGCTGCCACCACAGGCCCTAGGCCCTCGGTCGGCACCCGGTCGCGGAAGACGGCGAGAACGGCGGCCGACACAAGTGCTTGGAGTATGCGGTCTTCGCGGCCTTCTTCGAGTGCCTCGATCTCGACCTTTCCGTGCGTCGAGGAAACGAGAGCGGCGAGATCGCTCACTCTGGGGACGGCTTCGGGCTCTCCGAGGCGAAGCGCGCGACGGGTCGCGTTTGCGATCAATGTCTCGTAGTTGGAGATGCTGAGCCGCACCGATACCCCCGAATGTTGGTTGATGTGGGGGCTCTGGCGAGCCAGTTGTGATAGCTCTGCGACGACCTCCGCCATGAAGTCGGGGACGTCCGCTGTCGGCCCCGTGGCGGAAACCTCTGGGACTCGCGCCTCTTGTTTGACGATGGCGAGCTCCGTCTCGGTGTCAGGCGGATAGTGGGTT
>DASPVS010000450.1:0-7842 GCA_035622235.1 Acidimicrobiales bacterium
GCTCTGTCGATCCGGCGGGAACGGTGATCTCGGTGAACCCCCCCGACAGCGCGCAACAGGGGTCGACGGTCACGGTCGTCATCTCCGAAGGCCCACCGCCCGTCGCCGTCCCCGGCATACCGCCGAACGGCAAGCTGGCCGAGGTGCTCAACGGTCTCGAGGCGGTGGGGCTCGTCCCGGGAAACATCTACGGGCCAGGAAGCGGGAAGGTGTTCAACACCAACCCGGCTCCTGGGACAATGGTGCCCGCCGGGTCGTCCGTGAACATCTACACGAGCTGACCGTGAAGACCACAGGGCCCGGGACCTCCCCGGACTGCGAGCTCTGCCAGGCCGCGCGGCTAACGACCTGGTACCACGAGGACGATCTCTGCTGGGTGGCGGACTGCGAGATCTGCGGTGTTCCCATGGTGGTCTGGAAGCGCCATGCTGTGGAACCAGCGCCAGAGGAGCTCGATGCCATGCTGGGTCGGCTGGCAGAGGTCGCCGACGAGGTGCTCGGCCAGGGAACGTGGTCGTTCGACAAGGTCATGCGTCAGATTCCGGACCATTTCCACGCACACGCACGGGACCCCGACTGGTGGTTCAGGCGCTTCGGTTCCGGGAGGCCTTTGCCGAAGAGGCGGTGAATCTCGGGCAGAATTGGACGCACGGAAAAATGCCGTCCGCTGCCGGCGGGGGGAGGCGGCGGCCGGGGAGAGTCATGCCGTTTCGCGATCGCACCGAAGCAGGAAGGCGACTCGCAGAGCGTCTGGCCGGGCGTCTTTCCCCTGGGCGGGTCTCCGTGCACGGGCCAACCATCGTTCTGGGGATGCCGCGCGGGGGAATCCCGGTCGCTCATGAGATCGCCAAAGCTCTTCGTCTGCCTCTTGATGTGCTGGTAGTCCGAAAGCTCGGTTACCCCGGTCAACCCGAGCTCGGCTTGGGTGCTATCGGCGAAGGAGGAGTTCGCGTAATAAACGAAAGATTGGTGGCGCAGCTACGTGTTCCGTCCTCTGTCCTCGACCAGGTCGCGCGCGGCGAAGGTGAGGAGCTCGAGCGCCGGCTTCGCACGTATCGCGACGGCCGCCCCCCGGTTCCCGTCTCGGGGTCCACGGTTGTGATCGTCGACGACGGACTTGCCACAGGTTTCACCGCAATGGCCGGGATCGAAGTCCTCCGTCGCCGCGGCGTCAGCCGGATCGTGCTTGCCATTCCGGTCGCCCCACCGTCGACCGTCGCCTTGATGCGTTCGCTGGCCGATGACGTCGTCTGTCTCGAACAACCCAACGACTTCTTCGGTATCGGAGAGTGGTACTCGGATTTCCACCAAGTGCCCGACGAAGAGGTGCGCTCTCTGCTCGCCGACATAGCTGACATATCGGAGGTCCCCGACGCTTCCTCCGGTAGTGGCAGTGGAACCTTCGCGGTCCAAAAGACCTTTGCCATCGACTTCGACGCGACGACTCTGTACGCGGATGTGACGGCACCCGACAACGCTCACGGCGTGGTCGTTTTCGCTCACGGAAGTGGGTCCAGTCGTCTCAGTCCTCGCAACCGTTTTGTTGCCGCAGCGCTTCAGGATCGCGGGTTTGCCACGGTGCTCCTCGACCTGCTGACTGTGGACGAAGCGAACGAACGGTCGAACGTCTTCGACGTCACCCTTTTGAGCAAACGGCTGGAGTCAGCCGTGAAGTGGACGGCTCAGCAGCCCGACCTCCAGCTTCCGACGGGCCTCTTCGGCGCGAGCACGGGCGCGGCTGCAGCTCTCGAGGTGGCGGCGAGCCTCCGCGGCGAAGTCGGAGCAGTCGTCTCCCGAGGAGGCAGGCCGGATCTGGCAGGCGCCCGGCTGCCTGAAGTCACCGCGCCGACGTTGCTCATCGTCGGCGGGCGGGACTACCACGTGTTGGAGCTCAACCGTCGGGCACTCGAGCTCTTGAAGGTCGAGAAGAGGCTCGACGTGATTCCGGGTTCGGGACACCTTTTCGAGGAGCCCGGTGCTCTCGAACAGGTGGCCGATCTGGCCAACGAGTGGTTCATCAGCCATTTGTCCTGACGCCTGTTCTGACGCCTGTTCTGACGCCTGTTCGGGATCAGCCTCTCCAAACGTCAGTCGCACTAGCTTCCTCCGCACCGTGATCAAGTACCTCGGTTCGAAGCGAAGGCTCGTGCCTGTGCTAACGCAGATGCTCGTGCGATCCGGCGCGCGAACGGCGCTGGATCTCTTTACCGGGACGACTCGCGTGGCTCAAGCGTTCAAGTCCGCAGGAGCGCTCGTCACTGCGGTCGATTCGACGTTCTACGCGGAGACGCTTGCGGGCTGCTACGTGTCAACCGATGCAAACGCTGTCGACACTGAGGCCCTGGCCGCGGCGACAGCGGAGCTGGACGCGCTTCCGGGAGCACCCGGATACTTCACGGAGACCTTTTGCCGGAGATCGAGATTCTTCCAACCTGCAAACGGTGCCCGAGTGGACGCGGTGCGATGTGAGATCGAAAGGAAATACCGCGGTCATCCATTCGAACCGATCCTCTTGACGAGCTTGATGGAGGCCGCCGACCGGGTCGATTCCACGACAGGAGTGCAAATGGCCTATGTGAAGGAATGGGCCGAACGTTCGTATCGCCCACTCGAGCTTCGGGTGCCGCACCTTTTGAGCGGGTCGGGCCGCCACCTGAGAGGAGACGCGTGCGAGCTCGTCTGCGACCTGGGGGAGTTCGATCTCGCATATTTGGATCCGCCTTACAACCAACACCGCTACGAGGCGAACTACCACATATGGGAGACGCTGGTCGCTTGGGATTCACCAGAGCATTACGGGGTGGCATGCAAGCGCGCGGAGCTGCGGTCGAGGCCGCGCAGTTTGTTCAACTCACGCAGGACGATCGGCGGCGCGATCGCAAAGGTCGTGCGCGACGTCCGGGCCGAGGTGGTCATCCTGTCCTACAACGACGAATCATGGGTGACGTTGGAGGAGCTCGTTGAGATCTGTTTGGCGCGCGGTCACGTGCAGGTCCTCGAGTTCGAGTCGGATCGATACGTGGGCGCCCGCATAGGGATTTACAACAACGTGGGCAAACGGGTCGGCTCTGTGGGACGGCTTCGCAATGTTGAATACGTCCTCGTAGCTGGCGAGCGCGCTACCGTTCGGCGAATCGTCGAGCCGTGGACCCGCGGGCGGGGGGCTCTCGTCGCGAGTTGACCCGACTTGACGGTGCTGCCAGGGTTGGCGCGCGACGACGACCACTGGGGCCAGCAGGAGAGGGGTGGGGCCAATGGGTGCGCTCGAAGGACGAGTGGCCATCATCACCGGTGCGGGGCGGGGGATCGGCAGGGAGCACGCGATGCTCTTCGCGTCTGAAGGAGCGAGCGTCGTGGTGAACGATCTGGGGGGATCGGTGGACGGTTCGGGTGATGACCGAGCGGCTGCCCAACTCGTCGTGGACGAGATCGAGGGGATCGGTGGCAAAGCAGTTGCCAATACCGACGACGTGACGGATTGGGAGGGAGGCAAGCGTTTGATCGACGCCGCGATCGAAGCTTTCGGCGACGTTCATGTTCTCGTGAACAACGCGGGGATCCTCAGAGACAAGATGCTCGTCAACATGTCGGAGAGTGATTGGGACGCGGTTGTGCACGTCCATCTCAAAGGTCATTTCGTTCCGACCCGTCATGTGGCGGCTTATTGGCGCGAGCAAGTGAAGGAAGGTCGCGAGGTCAAGGCATCGATCGTGAACACCTCGTCCACGTCAGGCCTCCTCGGGAACCCGGGACAGACCAACTACGGTGCGGCCAAGTCGGGGATCGCATCGTTTTCTGTGATCGCGGCGAAAGAGCTTTCGCGCTACGGCGTACGCGTCAACGCCATAGCTCCCGCTGCACGCACGCGGATGACCGAACAAACTCCTGGACTTGGCGACATCGTCAAGGCTCCGACCGATCCCGGCACGTTCGACTTGTGGGACGCGGCGAACATTTCTCCTCTAGTCGCAGCTCTCTCGGTTGAGTCTTGTGCGATTACAGGCAAGGTGTTTTTCGTGCAGGGTGGCGAGATTCGTCTCTTCCAACCCTGGACAATGACCGAGACGCTCTCGAAGGACGACCGATGGACCGTGGCCGAGCTTCAGGAGAAGCTACCCTCCATGGTCACGTGACCTGATCGGCAACCTCGTCCCGGGCTCGTTACTTGAATGACTTCCGGGGATCGCGGGTTACCCTGGAAAGGTCGTGACCTCCCCCGAAGTCCCCCACTCTCAGCGCGCGGACGCGGACTCGCTTGTCATCGGCGCGCCGCACGGCGAAGAGGTCGCTGTCGTCCCGTGGCCGCTGTTGATCCGTGAACGAATTCGTCGTCGGGCTGCGAGCAGCGACAGGTACCGCTGGTGGGTTCTCGTCGTGGTCCTCGCCGGGCTCCTTTCGAGCAACGTTCTTTTCACCGTCTTCGTCGTCGCGCTTCCACGCGTCGCTGCAGGCCTGAACACCACCGTGGCTACCGCGACATGGGTTGTCACAGCGCCCATGCTGGCTGTGGCCGTGTTCGTGCCGCTCGGAGGAAAGCTCAGCGATCGTTGGGGCCACAGACGGGTCTACCTGATCGGACTCACCGGAAGCGTGGGTGTCGCCCTGCTCTCCGCCCTATCTCCCAATATCGCCACTCTCATTTTCGCGAGGGCGCTCGGAGGTGTGGCCGGAGCCGGGCTCGGCGCGTCTTCGATGGCGTTGGTGCTGGCGCTGTTCCCGAAAGGCGAGCGTGTAAAGGCGATGGGCTGGTGGGCGCTCGTGGGAGCCGGCGGTCCCGTGCTCGGGGTCGCGATCGGGGGCGTGCTGATCCAGTCGATCGGTTGGCGTTCGTTGTTCCTTTTGGAGATCCTCCTCGGCTCGATAGCGCTGGCTTTGGCGTTGTTGGTCCTGCCGGAGCACGGCGCCGGACAGAAGCGCGTCGTTCCCGGAACCTCACTCGATTGGCCTGGCGCGATCCTCGTCATCACGGCCGTTGGCAGCCTTCTATTCGGCCTCAATCGAGGTCCGCTTCTCGGCTGGGGAAGCGACTTCGTGGTCGGAGCGTTCACACTTTCGTTTCTGGCAGCCCTCTTGCTGGTTGCGGTCGAGCTACGAGCGCAAGATCCACTCGTCCCTCTCCACTACATGCGACGTGGAAGCTTCTCGTTCCCGATCGTCGCTCAAGTGTTGTCGAACTTCGCCTACATGGGAGGCTTTTTCCTGGCTCCTCTCCTACTCGAACAGGTCTACGGACACGGGGAGTCGGCGGCCGGACTGCTCGTGATTCCGCGTCCGCTGAGCTTCTCGCTCATCGCGCCGGTCGCGGGATACGTCGCAGTCCGGGTAGGCGAGCGGGCGGCGGCCGTGACCGGAACTTTGGCGGTTGTCGTTTCGATGGGCCTTTTCGCTTCGACGGGTCAGGGGGGCGGCATTCTTCTCGTCGAGCTCGCCCTCGTCATGTCGGGGATCGGAATGGGCATCGCGTCGCCGAGCATTGCGGCGAGCGTTTCGAATGTCGTGGACCAGGATGCTCTCGGAACTGCAAGCGCGACTCAGCAGTTGATGGTCCAGATCGCGACAGTGGCCGGAATTCAGGTCATGCAAACCGTTCAGGAGTCTGCTGCGAAACGCCCCGGCACGGATCTGCTCTCGTCTTTCCACGCGGCTTTCATCGTCGGAGGTGCCGTCGCACTCGTCGGGGTGGCGTTCGCGACACGCGTCCGATCCACAGTCCGAATCAGGAAGCCCGCCACTGCTACTTCGGAGATCGAAGGTTTCGGCGGACTCGCAGAGGAGCGTGTCACCGCGTGAGCTCGCGCCCGCGCACGCCCGCGCACGTCCGCTACTGCGTGATGTCCTTCAACCGCTGAGCCAACTCTTGCGCCTTTGGGTCAGGAGGCGCGCTCTGGAGCATCATCAGCTTGGCCATGTCACCCTCCACGCGGATTTTTCCGGCCATGAACGCCTGCATTCCGGCCTGGGGGTTGCCGTCCACGAGGATCGACTTCGCCGTGAGGTAATCGACCGTCACCTTCAGGTCGGC
Source organism: Acidimicrobiales bacterium (assembly GCA_035622235.1). Lineage (GTDB taxonomy): Bacteria > Actinomycetota > Acidimicrobiia > Acidimicrobiales > UBA8190 > DASPVS01. Next base: position 6,023 of record DASPVS010000450.1, read on the forward strand.
CGGGTCGATGTGACCGGTATCGAGTCGGATGCTCCCGTCGCTCGTGTCGAGGTGCGCGTCGATGGGTCCGTCTCCGAACGGTACCTCCGTAACCACGAGGTTCATCCGGACCTGGTGAGCGATCGTCCCCGTCGTGGGCTCGTACTCCTGGCGAATTTTGCGCGCTTCCGTAACCCAGTCATCGCTCAAGAAGGGAAAGCTTGCCATTCGAACTGCGCTCCTTGTCTATGTCGGAGCAACCCTACCCGGCGCTACTCGCTGGGCCGATACCATGCCCGCGTGACCCAGCCGGTGCTCCCTGGTGCAGAGCCGTTCTCTTATGACGGAGGTCCGGAGGGGGTGTTGGTGCTACACGGGTTCACTGGAAGCCCTCAGTCGCTTCGATCCTTGGCCGAAGCGCTTGCCGTGGCGGGTCACACGGTCGAGCTCCCCCTCTGGCCCGGGCATGGGACGGCGGTGGAAGACCTCGTCCCGAGCAGGTGGAAGGATTGGGAATCGGCGGCCGAACGCGCATACGAGACGCTCGCAGAACGTTGCTCGGTCGTCGCGCTCGCCGCGCTTTCGATGGGAGGGACTCTCGCTTGCCATCTGGCCGCGCGCTACGCGGAGATTCGTGGCTTGGCGTTGGTCAATCCACTGATCGACACACCCCCGGGCATCCGCGACATCCTCAACGAACTGCTCGAAGGGGGAACGGACGTGGCTCCGGGCGTCGGCTCTGACATCGCAAAGGCCGATGTCGAGGAGCTCGCCTATTCGGGAACTCCGGTTGCCGCCGCCCTTTCGCTCTTCGACGGTGCGGATGAAGTCGCACGCGATCTCAGTCGGATCAAATGTCCGGTGCTGGTGCTTACGAGTCGACAGGATCATGTGGTTCCTACCGAGTCGAGCGACGTCCTAGCATCAGGGGTTTCCGGGCCTGTCGAGAGAGTTTGGCTCGAGCGCAGTTATCACGTGGCGACTCTCGACTACGACGCAGAGGAGATCGTCTCGCGGGTGGTCGGCTTCATCGGCGAAGTGCTCGCCGGCGAACGCTCCGATTCGGCATGACGAAACCGTCACACGGTCTTACGCGCGACGACGCGGCGTATGTCGCTCGCCTCGCGCGTCTCGATCTCGACACGGCGGAGCTCGACCTGTTCGCTGGGCAACTCGCCGCAGTAGTCGAATACGCGGCCCAGGTCTCGGCGCTCGACACCGGCGACGTCCCGCCAACCGCGCATCCGCTGCCGTTGCAAAACGTTCTCCGTCCGGATGAGCTCGTCCCGTCGCTCGACCGCGACGAAGTCCTTTCTCAAGCCCCTGATGTAGAAGCTGGTCGGTTCAAGGTGCCGCCGATTCTCGGAGAAGGATCATGACTGCACAGGAGGCGCCCGCGCTTTCGCTCGCCAGCGACGTTCGTGGAGGGAAGGTCTCGGCCGCAGAGGTCACAGAACGCCATCTCGCGCTCATCGGATCTTATGAAGGCTCGCTCGGGGCCTTCGTAAGCGTTCTCGAGGACGAGGCCCGGAAAGAGGCTGCGGAGGTCGACCGAAAGGTCGCCGCAGGCGAGGACCCGGGTCCGCTCGCGGGGGTACCGATCGCTGTGAAGGACAACCTCTGCACTCGAGGAATACCGACGACCTGCTCTTCGAGGATCCTCGCCCAATGGCGACCCCCGTACGACGCAACTGTGGTGACACGAATCCGCGAGGCGGGCGCCGTCGTTGTTGGAAAGTCCAATCTCGACGAGTTCGCAATGGGCTCGTCCACCGAGAATTCGGCGTTCGGGCCGAGCAAGAACCCCTACGACCCCGGTCGTGTGCCCGGTGGATCGAGTG
>DASPVS010000451.1:0-4225 GCA_035622235.1 Acidimicrobiales bacterium
CCGTCCATTCAGATGGTTGTAGGGCCGTCAACCCGAGGCCTTGAAGGTCAGCGTGAAGTTGTCGCCGGGGCTGCCGATGTTCGAGGTGGCGACCAAAGTCTTGGACCCAGAGGTCTCATCGTACTGAGTCGGCTTCTCGAAGCTCAGGTAGTCACCGTTGATCTGCACGTTCGAGAATTTCGTCTTAGTGAATTGGATGACTGGGTCCGGGCAGGAAAACGATGACGAGACACAGAGGTCGTCCAGTCCCACGTATATCGTCGAGTCGGGGTTTGGAGGAGCGTAGGCGTACCAGTAGGCGCCGCTCGTAATGTCATGTACTTCCGTCGCTTCCTTGTTGCCCGTCTGAGACATGGAGGTCACAACGACATCACCGGGCTTAACTCCACTTTTGACGTTGGACGAACCGTTCACGAAGTCATAGAACTCATAGGTCGGGGTGGAACCAGAGCAGCTAGAGCTGATTCCCGCGAACAAATCCCCGCCCGCGTCGAAGACGCCCATCAATTGCTGAACGTCATCGCTGGGGCAGGTGATGGTCGGCACCTTGAAGGTTGCGCTGGCGCTGGCCAGCCCGAAGGGAGGGGTGGCCCCATAGCCGGCTCCTGTGATCGGCGACGCCGAAGCTGGAACCACCTCCACCATCATGAAGCCGCCCAGGCACAGGATCGATGCCACCAGCCCACCTGCGACGCGGCGAGCACGCCTCGCGGCTTTCTGGGCATTCACGATTCGGCCCCTTGTGAAGCCATTTCCGTTTCGTCCGAGAAGAAACGTTCTGACCTTGATCATGGAACTACCGCCTTTCCGTTTAGGGGTACTGCCGCCGTCAGTTTGCGAGGGTTCGATTACACGACGCTTTCACGGCGATTAACTAACTTCCCGATCAGGCCATCAAGTGCTGGACAGGCGATATCTCACAGCCCGAGAGAGCTTTCCAAGCTGGTTATGCGGGTTCGATTCTCCCCACCCGCTCTCCGTTCAGAGGGGGCTCCGGGAGATGCTCCTCCCCCTGAGCGCATCTCCGGAGCCGAGGACCCCTCTGTTCCCTTCCTGAAGGCTTCGGCGGGAGTACCTTCAGGATCGTTGGGAGTCTTGCGCAGCTGGCTCGATCGACAAATCGTGAATCGTGATAAATCGCGGCGAGGCTCTGTGAATTCGGTCAGAAAACTGAATCGACCACGTGGAGGGTTCAATCCAGGTTGGCTATCGCCTCGTCCGACGATCGCTCGACTCCATAGTAAGCGTTCGAAACAGACGCGGCGTGGGCATTTTCTAAGAACACTCGCGCTCGGTCCAGATCTCCCGGGGACCTTCGGTTAACCAGCATCTTTCCGAAGGCAAGCTGAGTTCGAGCGGCAACGTACCTCATCCCTCCGCGATCGCTCAGCTCGAACGCTTCGCTCAAGTAGGCCTCAGCGTCGTCGTACCGACGAAGGACTGAAGCCAGCCTCCCGAGAGATAGAGACACGGGGTCAAGGACCACCGCTCCCGGATACGCGATCTGCTCGGCAAAGGGTGCGAGCAACCTGAATAGGGACTCTGCATGTTCGACCACTTCCAATTCGGCTGCCAGGTCGGCGTAGACGGTCAGAGTTGCCAGCCACGAAATGTCCTTGGGCACCGATGCGAAACCGCCGGGAGATTCAGAGTCCAGAAGATATTTCGCATAAGACTCGTCTCCGTCGTGAAGTCTGATCGATGCGATTGATGTCTTATACGCTGGGATACCGGGGTTGTCGGCGGCAACCTGCTCGATGACCGGTAACAATTCCGCCGATCTTCCCTGTTGCCGACGAATGACGTAGAGATAAAAGCCATATATAGACATGGCCTCGGGTTGTCCGCTGTCGCTTCCGATTTCGAGCAACTCGGTAGCGTGACGCTCTGCTCGTTGCGGGTCGCCCTGAGCTACGGCGTTGGCCGCTTCTGTGAGGGCCAGGTAGTACATCAACGTGGGTTGGCTAATTCGCTTGCTCAGGTCTCGCATCATCTCGAGGCATTCGTTCCATTTGTGGAAATCTCCGGCTTGCATCGCGTTGTGTGCGGCAAAGGCGGCGGACAACATGAGTTGAACGGGATCGCCAAACGATTCGGCGAGTACCAACGCTTCGGTTCCGTCCCGCAAACGCTCGTCGAGGAGCCAGGGCAGGCTCAACGGATAGGAAACAAGGTTGAGAACCTGGACGAGGGTGCCGGGGTCTCCGATCCGTCTGGCCATGCTTCTCGCGTCGTCCGCCAAAGTCTTACGCTGCTCGAACGACCCGTAAGTGAGCTCGGCGCAGAGGGTTGCAAGTATGAGCGCGCGTTCCCTGCTATCTGCTTTTGGCAGCGAGGAAAGCGCTGCTTCGAGAACCTCCACGCGCTCGAAATCGACTTCTCCCGCTGCGCTCATGACGCCGCGATTGTTCCCGAGTGCTGCTCGTATCAACCTGTCTGTCGCTCTCAGGTTCATGGCTCGGTGCGCGGCGCTCAGGAAGCTCTCTCTGAACGCGGGTATACCGGCCTGGAATTGGGCTGTTCCCAGATCGATCAGTATGTCGGTCTCTGCGAGGGGGTCGGGCTGTGCTTGCTGAGACTGAAAGTCAAAAGCTTGTGCGAAGTGTCGGACGGCCTCGTCGGGAGCGAGCGCCGAAAGAGCGTCGTCCCCGGCTTGCCTTTCGTACGAGGCGGCCTTGGGAAGCGAATCCGGCTCTGCCGCGCGAGCCCAGTGATATGCGAGAGATCCTGCGCGACTCGAGCGGTCGGGGGTCCTTGTCGTTTCCATCGCCTCCGCAATCCGCCGATGAGCACGAGCCTGCTGAGTCGGTCCTAAGTTCTGATAGAGCGTGTGCTGGATCAGTGAGTGTGCGAAACCGAATCGTCCCGGTGGACCACTCATCTCCTCGACCAGAGATACCCGTGTAGCAGCCGCGAGGACACCGAGAATCTCGTCGTCAGAAGTGTCCGTGGCGGTGGAAAGCAGCTTCAATTCGAACTCGCCACCTATCGCCGCCGCCACAGGAAGCACGCGTTTCGCCACCGCACCAAGACGAGAAACGCGCGCATTTACCAACTGGACCAAGCTGTCCGGAAGTCTGAACCCGCCGAGGTCGTCGCTCGCCGTCCACCGACCCGACTCTGTTCGATAGATAGCTCCCGTTTCTGACAGATGCCGAAGGATCTCACCTACGAAGAATGGGTTTCCGTCGGTCTCGCGGTAAAGCGCTCGAGCGAGGGCCATGCCTTGTTGAGAAAGCTCATGTCCGGCTGCGGCCTCCACGAATGCCATGACCCCGGACTCGTCGAGACCCTTCAACTCGAGGAATATCACCTGGCGTTCTCTCCGCAGAACGACGAGGGTCTCCGTAAGCGAGTCGTTGGTGGTCATCTCGGCAGAACGGAAGGCTCCGACGATCAGGAGGCGATGCAACTCGGAACGGTCGACCAGATGGCGCAAGAGCTGGAGGCTCGGCGCGTCTGCCCATTGAAGGTCGTCCAGGACGAGAACGACAGGGGTAGCGAAGGAGGCTTGGTCCAAAAGCCCGACTACGGCTCGGTAAAGGAGATACCGCTCGGTAGCCGGGTCCGCGCTCATGGGTGGCGGAAGATCCTGGACTCGTCGTGAGAGCGTCGGGACCATGGTCTCGAGCTCTGCGCCGAAATCTTGCACGTGCGCGCGCAGGAAGTCTTCAGGCGCGTGATCCACGTAGTGACGAAGCGCCTCGACAAAAGGCCCATGCGGAATCCCGAGATCCTCATCGCAACGACCGAGCAGCACGGACGCACCCGCCGCGAAGGCGCGCCGAGCCAACTGCGAAGCCAGAGTGGTCTTTCCAACACCTGGCTCACCCGAGATCATCACGACCTCGCTTCCTTCGCCAGCAACAACTCGCTTGAACGCGTCGTCGAGGAGCGCGTCCTCAGCTTCGCGACCTATCACACCGATCTCTGGGCCCACAGCCAGGCGCTCAGGAAATGGAATTTCGACTGTTTCAGTACCCGGCCCCGGAAGCGGATCCCAATTGGTCTCCAGAGCCTGCACGGGAGCAGGAATGCCTTTCAACTCCAGGGCGCCCAGTAAGGAGAACGTGGCCGATGTCCGTCTACCCGCCACAACCCGGGCGACCTGGGAGACAAGAATCTGACCGCCGCCAGCCCGGTCGCAAAGTCTCTTGGCCTCGACCACTGGATCACCGAAGTAGTCGTCTCCCTCGCGGGTCGCTTCACCGCAGCTCACTCCGAT
>DASPVS010000452.1:0-5976 GCA_035622235.1 Acidimicrobiales bacterium
TCCGGTTGTCCGCACGGTCATCCGTGCCGACGCCAAATGCGCGTCTGTATCGGCGGCTTCGGTTCTCGCGAAGGTCACCCGTGACAGGATGATGCGCGAAGTAGCCGACTCGTATCCGCCATTCGATTTCGACCGGAACAAGGGATATCCATCTCCCACTCACCGTCTTGCGCTGCGGGGATACGGAATGACGGCCGTGCACCGCCGCAGTTGGGCCTACGTCGAGAACCTCGTCTGGCGATAGACAAGCGATCGCGAGACCGAACGGCAATCACTTCGCCGTGGTTTCGCAAAGAGACACGCCCGTGCGGGTCAGCTGTCGTTCGGTGCGGGAGGTTCCTTGGGTAGTCCGAGGACGCGCTCGCCGATGATGTTGCGGAGAATCTCGTCGGTTCCTCCCGCGATCCGCATTCCAGGCACGCCAAGGACCGCCTGTGACCACGCGAAGGTCCCCCACTCTCCCGAATTCGCAACCAGCTTTGGCCCGAGAACCGCTGATACGAGCTCGCTCGTCCTTCGCATGTTCGCTGTGAGTGTGAGCTTGCCGATCGACATTTCCGGCCCCGGGAGCTGCCCGGCAGCGACCTTCGCCATCGAGCGCATATTCGTGTAGGCAGCAACCTTTCCCGCGATGACGATTTGGGCGAGCTGCTGCCGGATGAGCGGGTCGTCGCTCTTCCCCTGGTGTCGGACCATCTCGATGAGCCTCTGAGTGGCGAGTGTGCCCGATCCGGAAGAACCTCCGCCGCCTATTGCCGCACGTTCGTTCATGAGGGTCGTCAGAGCCACGGTCCAGCCGCCGTTCACGTCGCCGAGACGATGAGAGTCGGGAATCCGGGCCTCGTTGAAGAAGACTTCGTTGAACGACGCACCGCCAGTGATCTGACGAAGCGGCCGGACTTCCACCCCCGGCGCGGTCATGTCGACCACGAAGCCGGTCAAACCCTTGTGCTTCGGCGCGTCGGGATCGGTTCGACAGATCACCTCACCGATCTGAGACAGATGCGCTCCAGAGGTCCACACCTTCTGACCCGAGACGACCCACTCGTCGCCGTCACGGACCGCTTTGGTTTGGAGGCCGGCGAGATCGCTTCCGGCTCCGGGCTCGCTGAAGAGCTGACACGCGACGATGTCGCCCCGGTACATCGACCTCAGATATGCCTCTTTGACCTCGTCGGTGGCGTGGGCGAGGATCGTGGGGGCGACCATTCCGAGTCCCACTCCGTAGGCGGTCAGCGTGGGAGTGTCGAAGCCGGCCTCGAGGGCCTCGTACCTGCGTTGGTGTCCGCGGGTGAGTTGCCTTCCGCCGAAGCGCTCCGGTCCGGTGATCCATCCAAAGCCGGCGTCGAAACGTGTCCGCATCCAGGCTCGCGCTTGCTCGAGCTCGGCCTTTTCCTCCTCCAACGTCCTCTCAGGAAGGACCGAGACCTGGTCCGACCCCTCCCCCCATGCCAGATTCACCTCGACCTTGGGTTGGGCGTGATCCCGGAGAAACGCGGCGGCCTCGCGTTCGAAGTCCTCCTCGGTGATGGTTTCCGGCATGGATCCTCCAGGTAGCGACCGTGGGCGGTCAGCGTACCGAGGCTCCGCTCTGGCGCACCAGGCGTGACTGCCCGCTCCGGACATGTGGGGCGTGACTGTTTACTCTGGGCGTTGCTCTGGGCATTGCTCTGGACGACCTGTCTGCAGGCACGCGACCCGGCACGAGCACCAGCTCCGTCCTTTGCAACGCACCGTCAACGCACACCTGTACGGTAGAACGGTAGCGATGGCCTATTTCCTGGCCGTGGGCACCGCGCTCATGAACGCGGTGACCACGATCCTCCAGCGCCTGGGGGTAGAAGAGGCCCCTAAGGAGTCGACACTTCGGCTCAGTCTGATCAAGTACGCGATACACCGAAAGGTGTGGCTGGCGGGCTGTGTTGGGTTGGTCCTCGGCTTCGTGCTGCAGGCCACCGCTCTCCACTTCGGAACGTTGTCCACGGTCCAGCCCGTCCTCACCCTCGAGCTCCCCTTCCTCGTGGCGATCCTGGGTTTCTGGTTCCACAAGCGGCTGACTTGGCGGGAGTGGTCGGGTGCGCTGGCAGCCGCAGGCGGTCTGGCCGGGTTCTTGGCGATCGCCTCTCCTAGCCCTGGCGGGCAGCTGCCCTCTCTCCGGACGTGGGGACTCGTCGCTTTTGCTGTCATAGCCGCCACAGCCGTGGCCGTCGGCCTCGCCCGGGTCGGGCCTCCCCCCTGGCGGGCGCTCATGTTCGGTACGTCCGCGGCGATCATGTTCGCCTTCACTGCGTCACTCATCAAAGAGGTGACCGACGAGCTCGCCGCCGACTGGTACACGATCTTCTTGCACTGGTACTTCTACGCGATGGCGGTCGCGGGGCTCACAGCCGTTTTCCTAGTCCAGAACGCCTTTCATTCGGGACCGGTCACCGCGTCCCAAGCAGCGCTCGTGATAGTCGACCCGCTCGCATCGATCGCGATCGGCATCAGCTTGTTCGGTGACGAGATTCAGACTGCCGGCGCCCGCGGGGTGCTCGAGTCGATCGCGCTCCTCGTCATGTGCGCAGGAGGACTGTTCCTGTCTCGTTCTCCACTTGTCACGGAGGTTCACCAGCAAGAGGAGGCGTCGAGTCCCGGCTTGGGGTCGTTCAGGACCGAGCGCGCATCGATTTCGTCGTCAGATCTTTCCTCGGCGGAGCTTTCACCGGGCGCCACGTCTCTGACATCTTCCGCGAATGCGTCTCCTGCGTCCGCCGGAAATTCTGAGACGTCCGCCAGGCCGGACCCGCTGTGACGGACCACCCGTCAACGGGATTTCACCCTTATTTCTGATCGCGAGCTGACAGGAGCTGACCATAACGTGGCGGGAAATTACGACCCCTGGTTGGCGGTGGTTCACGAGATCGACGAGGCGTGCAAACTCGCCGGGGTCGCCGACGAAGTGCGCCGGATCCTGAGGGTGCCAGAGCGTGTCCTCGAAGTGGCGATCCCGGTTCGGATGGATTCCGGCACGGTCGAGGTTTTCACCGGTTGGAGGGTCCACCACAACGTAGTGAGGGGTCCGGCAAAAGGCGGGATCCGCTTTCACCCCGAGCTCGACGCCGACGAGCTGAAAGCTCTGGCCGCACAGATGACGCTCAAGACTGCGGTCGTCGATATCCCCTTCGGCGGAGGGAAGGGTGGCGTGCGCTGCGATCCGTCGGCGTTGTCTGTCGGCGAGCTCGAGCGGTTGACGCGTCGCTACACGTTCGCGATCGCAGCCCTTCTCGGACCTGAAAGGGACATACCAGCTCCGGACGTGAACACCGACGAACGAGTGATGGCCTGGTTGCTCGACACCGTGGACATGCTTCAGGGCCAGTCGATACCCGGGGTCGTTACGGGGAAGCCTCTGTCGGTCGGTGGCATCCGGCTTCACTCCGGCGCGACGTCATCAGGGGTAGTGCGCTGCGTTCGAGCCGTGTTCGAGGCGCTCGGAATGGACCTCGTTAGGGCACGGGCGGTCATTCAAGGATTCGGGAAGGTCGGTGGACCGCTTGCGTTCCTTCTTGCCTCGACAGGAATGCGGGTTGTCGCGGTGAGCGACATCGGCGGGGCCGTGTACAGCCCCGGGGGGGTCGACGTAGGACTTCTCTCCGACCACGTGGAGGCGACCGGCACGGTCGCCGGATTCGAAGGAGCGCAACCGATCGATCCCGAAGATCTGTGGAGCGTCGACGCCGATCTCATCGTTCCTGCCGCCCTAGCAGGAGCGATCGACGAAAAAGCGGCGAAGGTCATTCAAGCGTCGGTGATCGTCGAGGCCGCGAACGGCCCCACGACTCCCGAAGCCGATGCGATCCTCGAAGAGCGAGGCGTCACCGTGGTCCCGGACATCCTCGCCAACGCCGGGGGGGTGACCGCTTCCTATTTCGAGTGGGCTCAGGCGCGTCAGGGTTATGCCTGGGACGAAGAAGTCGTGGCGAGCCGGCTGGGAAAATCGATGGACACCGCTTTCGATGCGGTGTGGGCTCGTTCGCGAGCGCTGGGGGTCAGCATGCGAAAAGCAGCGGCGGTCGTAGCGGTAGAGCGGCTGGGCGGCGCGATCGCTGCGCGCGGGCTGTTTCCGTGATGGCCGTTACCTGACAGCCCCGGTGCTCGTAGCTACCCGTCACCAGCCCCGGTCCACCCACTCTTGAAGGTGTGGCCTTTCCGTGCCGATGGTGGTGCTGTCGCCATGGCCTGGCAGGACGAGCGTGTCAGGACCGAACCGAGAAAACAGGCGCTCGTCGATTGACTTGATGATCGCGGCGAAGTCACCGCCTGGAAACTTCGTGGCTCCGGGACCGCCTGGGAAGAGGGTGTCGCCGCTGAAGAGCAGCGGAGTGTCCTTGACGTAGAAGCAGATCGAGCCCGGGGTGTGTCCAGGGGTCGCGATGAGCTCCACGCGGAGACGGCCCAAGTCGAGGACCTTCTCGTCCTCGAGCAACATGTCGTACGCGGGGAGCATCTCGGCGTCGGCTGCGCTCACTGCGACCCCGTAGCCGGCTTCGCGCACGGCGGGCACGGCCTGTATGTGATCCCAGTGACCGTGCGTCTCGACCACTTGGCCGACACCCAGGTCGCGGCAAAGGTCGAGAAGGCGTTCATGTTCGTTTGCCGCGTCGATCAACATCGCCTCGCCGGTCTCCTTGCAACGTACGACGTACACGTTGTTGTCCATCGGGCCGACGACGACTTTGTGAACCTCCACGGCAGAATCCTCGTAGTTCAGCAAGATGTCTCCCCGTTCGCTCAGGCTGACCAGCCAGTTGACCCTTCGATCAGCCTATTGAGCCGGTGGTGCGGCGCGCTCACCGTCTGGTAGACATCGAGAACGACCGAGCTGCGGATCGGTTCGACAGCACCGAGGAATCGGCAGCACCGAGGAATCGGCAGCACCGAGGAATCGCCAGCACCGAGGTATTTGAAGGGGACGAGCATGAACTTCGCATTCAGCGAGGAACAGGAGGAACTACGTCGATCCGTTCGTAGGTTCCTCGAGGACAAGTCCCCCAGCTCCGAAGTCCGTCGTTTGATGGAGACCGAGGAGGGCTTCGACAGGTCTGTTTGGGACCAAATGGCGAATCAGCTCGGCCTTCAGGCGATGGCGATCCCCGAGGAGTACGGGGGTGCCGGGTTCGGCTACGTCGAGCTGACCGTGGTCTTCGAGGAAACCGGGGCTGCTCTTTTGTGCTCGCCACTTTTCTCAACGGTTGCTCTCGCGGCGAACGCGCTGATCTCTTCTTCGGACGAATCGGCGAAGAAGGACCTGCTTCCCGGGATCGCGTCAGGGGAGACGATCGCGACGTTGGCGCTCACCGAGGACACCGGGCGTTGGGATCTCGATGGGATAGCTCTCACCGCTTCCGAAAATGGCGGAGCCTGGAAGCTCGACGGTCACAAGATGTTCGTCATCGACGGCCACACCGCGGACCTCATCCTCGTCGCGGCACGGACTCCCAGCGGAGTAAGCCTCTTTGCGGTGGAGGGAGACGCACGAGGACTGACACGCACTCCTCTCGCCACAATGGATCAGACGCGCAAGCAAGCGAGGTTGGAGTTCTCGTCGACACCGGCACGTCTCGTCGGCGACGACGGGAGTGCAGGACCGGTGCTGACCAGAACTCTCGACCTGGCGGCTGTCTCCCTCGCCGCGGAACAGGTTGGTGGTGCGCAGAAGTGCCTCGACATGTCGGTCGAATACGCCAAGACGCGCATCCAATTCGGTCGTCCTATCGGCTCCTTCCAGGCGATCAAGCACAAGTGCGCCGACATGCTTCTCGAAGTGGAGTCGGCAAAGTCGGCGGCTTACTACGCCGGATGGGCCGCAGCCGAGGATTCCGACGAGCTTCCGGTGGTGGCGAGCCTTGCAAAGTCGTACTGCTCGGAGGCCTACTTCCACGCAGCCGCGGAGAACATACAAATCCATGGCGGGATCGGCTTCACCTGGGAGCA
>DASPVS010000453.1:0-6608 GCA_035622235.1 Acidimicrobiales bacterium
GAGGGATCTCGTGGACCAATGCGGCGCGTTGCGCCTTGTCGAGAAGGTCGATGAGCTCCTCGCCCTCGTCCTCGACCGAGATCGCCTCCGTGAGGAGATCGATGTCGAAGTCGCGCCCGATGACGGACGCGGCCGAAAGCACCAGCATGGCTCGCTCCCCGAGACGTGACACTCTGGTGCCGATCACGGCTCTGATGCTGTGCGGCAAGGCCTGTCTGCCGGGCGCTTCGGTGGCGAACCACCGCCCGCTGGCGTCTTGGACGATCACCCCGGACTCGTACAGATGTCGGAGCACCTCTCCGACGAAAAACGGATTGCCGTCGGTCTCCCGGTACAGATCTTGGGCGAGACCAATTGCATCGTCGTCTAGGTGATGGCCGGCGGCGGCCTCCATGTAGGCGATGACATCAGCGTCGTTCAGTCCCTTCAGTCCAATAATCGAGAACCCGTATGGCTCACGGTGAAAAGCAGCCAGGACGTCATTGAGCGGATGCGCGCTCGACAGTTCCGAGTCGCGGTACGTTCCGAGGATGAGGAGCCTGAAACCGGAGCTGTTGGCGACGACGTGCCGCAGCAACTGTAGAGACGGTTTGTCGGCCCAATGCAGATCGTCCAGAACGAGCACGACTCCGTGCACGGCACCTGCAGATTCGAGCAAAGCCGTAACGGCTGCATAGAGGAGGTACCGTTCAGTTTCGCCGTCGTTGGTCAGCGCGGGTGGGGAGCTCCCGAGACGGTGTTGCAACGCCGGCGCCAGTCTGGCCAGCTCCCCACCGAGTGCGGCGACGTGCGAACGCAAGCTTCGCTCGTCGGCATACTTCACATAGTGGTTCAACGCCTCGTGGAACGGACGGTAAGGAGCACTCACCTCTTCGTCGCATCTGCCGAACAGAACCGTCATGCCTGCTTCATGACAGCGCCGTGCGGCCTCCGACACGAGTGTCGTCTTGCCTTGTCCCGGTTCGCCGGCCAGTAAGAGCACCTCCCTACCTTCCCCCGACGCCACACGCTTGGCAGCGGCATGCAAGGCGGCTAGTTCGGTCTCGCGGCCGATTACTCCCACCCTTGGGCGATGTGCGAGCGGAGCTGGAAAAGGCACCTCATCGGAACGGGGGACGTCTTCGTCGAGCGGCTCCCACGCGAGCTCGAGGGTATCGACGGGGTCGGTGAGACCCTTCAAGTAGACCCTTCCGATGACCGAAAAGCTGTGGGAGCTGCGCCGGCCTGCGCTGGCGCGGACCAGGTCCGCAACGAGAATTTGACCCCCTCGCGCTCGCGCGCACAGCCGCGCCGCTTCAACTACTGGATCGCCGAAGTAGTCGCCGTCCTCGATCGCGGCTTCGCCGGCGCTGATTCCCACCCGCAGCTCCAGAGATCGATTCAGGTTCGAATTTCCCCGGTGGACGGACTGTTGCATCGCGATCGCGCAGTCCAAGGCCCGAGAGGCAGCGGGAAAGACGACCATGAGGCCGTCACCCAAGTTCTTCACTTCCTTCCCACCCGAGCTGGCGATGGCTTGCCTGAGGGCCCGGAAGTGGTTTCGACGGAGTTCGTCACCCGCCTCGGGTGACATATTCGAGTGGAGCTCGGTAGAGCCCACCACGTCGGTGAAGAGCACCGTCGTGTACTCAGTTTCCGCCACTTCTCTCCCCAGTCCCGTCGCGCGAAAGGCTACGCGACCGGAAGCGGAGAGGACAGAACGACTCCGCGTCCATGCAAGACCCGGAGCCCAAGATCAGGGTCCGGATCGGTCAGGTCGTCGGATCGAAAAGGCGCCTCAGGTCCGGGTCCGGGTCCGGGTCCGGGTCCGGGTCACCATGCCGGTCATCCCTGTCGCCGGACGAGCCCCGAAAGGTCCGTGAAGGCCGTGCCGGACCTCAGATGTCGTAGTAGAGCATGAACTCCCACGGATGTGGCCGCAATCTCACGGCATCGATCTCGTTCAAGCGCTTGTACTCGACCCAGGTTTCGATGAGGTCGTCCGTAAAAACCCCGCCCGCCTTCAAGAAATCGTGGTCCGAGGAGAGCGCGTCGAGAGCCTCGTCGAGCGAGCTCGGAACCTGCGGCACCTGAGCCAGGTCCTCCGGAGGGAGGTCGTACAGGTCTCGGTCCACGGGATCGGGCGGCTCGATCCGGTTCTGGATTCCGTCGAGACCCGCCATCAACATCGCCGAGAAGGCTAGGTACGGGTTACAGGACGGGTCAGGGCAACGGAACTCGATTCGTTTCGCCTTCGGGCTCTGTGAGTAGAGCGGAATCCGGCACGCCGCGGACCTGTTTCGCTGCGAATAGACGAGGTTCACCGGCGCTTCGTAGCCCGGAACCAGACGTTTGTACGAGTTCGTAGTGGGCGCGGCGAACGCGAGGACAGCGTTCGCGTGTCGAAGGAGCCCTCCGATGTACCAACGTCCGACGTCGGACAGCCCGCCGTATCCATCGCCGTAGAACAAAGGCTGGTTACCCTGCCACAGCGACTGGTGGGTGTGCATACCCGAGCCGTTGTCCTGGAACAGAGGCTTGGGCATGAAAGTCGCCGTGAAACCCGCCGCCTGTGCCACGTTCTTCACCACGTACTTGTAGAGCATCAACTTGTCTGCCATCGAGAGCAGAGAGTCGAAACGCATGTCGATCTCGGCTTGGCCGGCTGTCGCAACTTCGTGGTGCTGAACCTCGATCTCGATGCCGAGGCGCTCCATGGTGAGAATCATCTCCGAGCGCAGATCCTGGAAATGGTCCGAGGGGGGAACCGGGAAGTAGCCCTCTTTCGGTCGGATCTTGAATCCGAGGTTGTGGCCCTCCTCGTCCCTGGCCATGTTCCAGTGACCTTCGATGGAATCGACCGCATAAAACGCCGAGCGTGTGTCCTGGTTGTAGCGGACATCGTCGAAGATGAAGAACTCCGCCTCCGGACCGAAATATGCGGTGTCGGCCAGCCCGGTCGTCCCGAGATACGCCTCAGCTTTTCGCGCGATGTGCCGCGGATCGCGAGAGTACGGTTCGAGCGTCACGGGGTCGCGCACGAAGCAGTTGAGGTTCAGAGTCCGGTGTTGACGGAACGGATCGACCACCCCTGTGTTCGGGTCGGGAACGAGCAGCATGTCCGATTCCTGGATCTCTTGAAACCCTCGGATAGATGACCCATCGAACCCGAGCCCGTCGTCGAACACCTCCTCGGTCAACTCGTGGGCGGGGACGGAGAAGTGCTGTGTGAGACCCGGGAGATCGATGAACCGGAGATCCACGATCTCGATCTGCTCCTCCTGCACCAGGCGGAGTATCTCCGCCGGGGTCCGCTGCTGCACGGGTCCTCCTTGGGGTTTCGTCTCTCTGGAACTGGCCGACCGACGCGGCGATCGCAGCCGGCACGGCAATGCATCAACTTCTGGTTACTGCTGGCCCTGCCACCCGCTTTTGCTGGCGCCCTTCTTCTGGCGCCGGGCGACAACCGGGCGCCGTCAAAGCGGCCCCATCGTTGTGGTTCCCCGTGCGCCCGACAAGTCCGCAACGTCCTGAGGGCGAGCAGCGGCCGGCGAAAGGCTGCCACCGGACCATTTCCCGCTTGTTGCCCGTCTGTGAACAGGGTGTGAACTCGCTCGTTCGGCCTCAGGGCTCGTGTAACGGGCGTCGCTCCTACCTGCGACACTGGATCGCATGCGCAGTCAGCAGGAATACGTGCTTCGGACCGTAGAGGAACGGGCTATCCGATTTGTGCAGCTTTGGTTCACAGACGTGCTCGGCACGGCGAAGACCTTCAGCATCACGCCGGCCGAGCTCGAGAACGCCCTCGAGGAGGGTATGACCTTCGATGGTTCGGCGATCGACGGCTTCAGCCGCGTACAGGAGAGCGACGTGCTCGCTCGACCTGATCCCAAGACCTTCCAGCTCCTTCCCTGGAACCCCGACGACGTCCCAGTCGCCCGGGTGTTCTGTGATCTGTTCAACCTCGACGGAACGCCCTTCGAGGGATGCCCCCGTCACGCGCTGAGACGAACCTTGGATCGGGCACGCGAACAAGGCTTCACCTTTTTCGCGTCGCCGGAGATCGAGTACTTCTATTTCGCCGATTCCGATCCCTCCAAGCCGCCCGTCACCCTCGACTCAGGCTCTTACTTCGAACTGACGGCGAACGACCTCGCAAGTGAGCTCCGCAAGGAGAGCGTCCTCACGTTGGAGGACATGGGTGTCCCCGTCGAGCACGCCCAACACGAGGATGCTCCGAGCCAGCACGAGATCGATCTCAGGTACACAGACGCGCTCACCATGGCCGACACCGTCATGACTGTGCGCTTGGTCGTAAAAGAGGCGGCTCGGCGACGGGGCGTCCACGCGAGCTTCATGCCGAAACCCCTCGCCGGGGTCCAGGGGTCCGGAATGCACACCCATCTCTCGCTCTTCGAAGGCGATACGAACGCCTTTTACGACCCAGAAGACCCGTACGGGCTCTCGATCGTCGCCAAGCGCTTCGTGGCAGGACTTCTCAGACACGCACACGAGATCACAGCCGTAACCAACCAGTGGGTGAACTCGTACAAACGGCTCGTGACCGGCTACGAAGCGCCGATCCACGTCTCGTGGGCCCGAAACAACAGGTCGGCTCTCGTCCGCGTGCCCGTCGTCAAAAAGGCGAAACCCGAGTCGACAAGAGTCGAGTACCGCGCAACGGACACGGCGGCGAACCCTTACCTAGCTTTCGCCGTGATGCTCGCGGCGGGACTGAAGGGCATCGAAAAGGGATACGAGCTACCGCGCGAAGCCACGACGAACCTCTTTGCGATGACCTCGGAGGAGTTGGCGGCGGACGGCATAAGGCCGCTTCCCGGCAGTCTGAACGATGCCATCGTTGAGATGGAGCGATCCGAGCTCGTCGCCGAGACCCTCGGCGAGCACGTCTTCGAATGGTTCATCCGGAACAAGAGGGCAGAGTGGGCCGCCTACAAGACGCATATAACCCAGTTCGAGCTGGACCGCTACCTTCCACTTCTCTAGCCGCGGTGCACGGCGCGGCGAACGAGCGGATGAACGTCTGAAGATCGAGGTCAAGACCATGGAGCCCCTGCTGTGTTATCCGGATCCGCTACCAGCGGAACTGGCGCTCGCACTCGAGCGCGCCGGGTATCCATGGAAGGCGGTGGCGCGGCCCGAGCACGCAGAGACCGATGAGCCCGAAGATGGTTGGGCCGGCGCCGTCATTTGCGCGGAAGTGGAGCCTCAGAGCGCGTTCGCGTTGTGTCGCGTCCTGCGAACCCGCGAGGTACCGCTTCGACCCCTGCTGTTGGTGGTGACTGGCAACCAGCTGAAAGACCTACAGCTGAGAGAGGACCATTTCGACGACTTCCTGGTCCTGCCGGCACTGCCCGATGAAGTCGGGGCGCGACTTGCGCACCTCTTCTGGCGCACGGGTCGAGGACTACGACCTGAGCTGATCGAGTACGGAGCGCTCGTACTCAACCTCGAGACGTACCAAGCGGCGGTCGCAGGCCGCGTCCTCGATCTCACCTTCATGGAATACGAGCTTCTGCGTTTCCTGGCGGCCCGACCCGGAAAGGTCTTCACCCGCGAGACACTGCTCAGCCGGGTGTGGGGGTACGAGTACTACGGCGGTGCAAGGACCGTCGACGTTCACGTCCGAAGGCTGAGGGCCAAGCTCGGAGAGGAGCACGCCAACTTGATCGAAACGGTCAGGTCCGTCGGTTACCGGTTCGGGCCCGGCACCTGGGCACCTTGACCAAACGCTCAGGGACCAAACCGAGCTTTATCAGCCCCGCCCGCTTCCGGCGTAGGCCCACACCTCGACTTCGACGAGGGCCCCGAGGGGGAGAGATTCGACCATGACGGCCGAGCGCGCCGGGCGGTGCGAACGCAACACGTCCGAATAAACCTCGTTGAACTTGGCGAAAACGGAGCCCTTGTCGGCTGAGCCGGGACTTGCGAGGAAGACGGTGACCTTCACGACGCTCGACCAATCGAGCCCGTGGGCTCCCAGCAACTCGGCAACGTTCGACAGAGCTTGTCGCGCTTGGGGCCCGAGGCCACCCTGTACCAGCTCCACACCACCGGGGACCGCACGAACACCCAATTGGCCCGAACAAACAAGCCAATCCCCGGCGCGCACCGCAGGCGAGTACGGCCCGGCCGCAGGCGCGGGCTCGTGACGTTTCAAGTTTCCCGTCACCTCTGTCGACCGGCTTCGACCGACCCGGGGGAAGCGAATCGTCCGGTTTCGATCGGCCAGCGGGGAGCTAGTCCCCCGGCAATCCAAGAAGCGGCTGCGACCGCCGCGAAAACTGCGTCGCTCGCCCTCACTGCGGGACCATCGACCTCTTCGATCTCAACGCTCACGGACGGCATCTCGCGAGCGGACAGTATCCCAAACGACCGAATCGTCAGATCGAGAACCTCGCCCGTCTCGTCCACCGCGATTCCCTCTGTTCGCACCCATCCGAGCGCCTGGTGCGTGGCACCGATGCAGTACGAGCGCAACACGACTTCGTCGAGTACCTCCCCGGCGGCGACGCGGACCGTGACTTCGCCGTCCTTTTCAATCTTCACCCACGCAACCGCCCCGGCGGGCGAAGAAACGACGACCGGTCGATCCCACCCGATGTCCT
>DASPVS010000454.1:0-9242 GCA_035622235.1 Acidimicrobiales bacterium
GTCACGCCAATCGTCGCGCCGAGGTGCAAGCGACTCCTCTGGGTTGCCCGAGCGGGGATTTCATGGCAGACTGTTTTGACTATGTCTGAGGTCGTTGCCCCCCCTGCCTCTCTCGTACTTCTCCTTTAGCGCGCGTCGCCCGTTCACGGTTACGTGCGCTTCACGACCTCCCAGACGGGAGGTCGTTTCAATTCCGGACGAAAAAAGATTCAACTGCCAAGAACCGACGCAAGTCGAGAACACTGAGAAAACGAAACGAACAGCGAGGACATCCAAAATGCGACTCACAGGTGCCCAAGCCCTCATAAAGAGCCTTGAAATGGAGGGCGTCGAGGTGATCTTCGGATTGCCGGGTGGCGCGATCCTCCCTGTCTACGACCCGATCCTCGATTCCCCCATACGTCACATCCTGGTGAGACACGAGCAGGGGGCGGGTCACGCGGCGGAAGGCTATGCGCAGGTGACCGGTCGGCCCGGCGTTGCGATGGTGACGAGCGGCCCAGGCGCGACCAACATCGTCACGCCGTTGATGGACGCGATGATGGACTCGATCCCGCTGGTCGTGATCAGCGGCCAAGTAGCCACGACCTCGATCGGCACGGACGCCTTTCAGGAGTGCGCGATCACGAGCGTGACTCAGGGCATCACCAAGCACAACTGGTTGGTCACCTCTGCGCAGGACCTTCCCCGCGTCGTTGCGGAGGCCTTCCATGTCGCTACCACCGGTCGGCCTGGCCCGGTTCTGATCGACGTTCCGAAAGACATCGCTAATGCCCCGATGGACTGGTACTGGCCGCGCACAACGGAGGAGCTGGATCTTCCCGGCTACAGATCCAATGCACCTGTCGATCCAGCGAAGTTGCGCGACGCAGCTGAGCTCATCTTCAGTGCGGAGCGGCCAGTGATCTACGCGGGTGGAGGGATCTTGAAGTCGAGAGCGGCCGACGCGCTGCGTGCTCTCGCAGAACGTACGGACATCCCGGTCGTGACGACGCTCATGGCGAGGGGTTCGTTCCCGGACTCGCACCCGCTCTGCCTCGGAATGCCTGGGATGCACGGCAACTACACAGCCGTGACGGCCATGCAGAGGGCGGATCTCCTCGTTGCGCTCGGGAGTCGATTCGACGATCGCGTCACCGGGAAGATCAGCGCGTTCGCGCCCGACGCCAAGGTGATCCACGTCGACATCGACGCCGCCGAACTGGGCAAGGTCCGCGCCGCAGAAGTGGCGATCGCAGGTGACTGTCGCAATGTCATCGAGGCCCTGCTGCACGTGCTGGACGAAGTCGAAGGTGGAGAGTCGCGAGGTTCACATCGTCGCGATCTGGGTCCTTGGATCGCCCAGTTGCGAGACTGGCAAAAGAAGTTCCCGCTCAGGTACGAACAGCAAGACGGCGGTCCCCTCAAGCCCCAGCTGGTCGTCGAGACGCTGCGCGACATGACTCCCGACGACACAATCGTCGTAGCAGGGGTTGGCCAGCATCAGATGTGGGCGTCCCAGTACTGGCGCTTCGACCATCCCCACACCTGGGTCAATTCGGGTGGCTCGGGCACGATGGGATTCGCTGTGCCCGCAGCGATAGGTGCCAAAGTCGGCCGTCCCGACCGAATGGTCTGGGCGATCGACGGTGACGGTTGCTTCCAGATGACAGCCCAAGAGCTCGTTACCGCCTCTGCCGAACGGATCCCGGTGAAGGTCGCCATTTTGAACAACGCGTACCTGGGAATGGTCCGGCAGTGGCAGGAGCTGTTCTACGAAGAGAGGTATTCCGAGGTCTACCTGTCGCCGGACCTTCCCGACTATGTGAAGTGGGCGGAGGCGATGGGATGTGTAGGTCTCAAGGTCGAGAGCCCCGAAGAAGTGGCACCGGCGATCGACAAGGCGAACTCGATCGACGATCGGCCTGTTGTCGTCGACTTTCGAACTGATGCATTCGAAAAGGTGTACCCGATGGTGCCGGCAGGCGCGTCGAACGACGACATCATCGTCGGGCCCGCGGAAGGCGAAGGGGGAAGGTGATGTCGCCTTCGCACGACACGACACCTAGTGCGTTGGGGCACCACATTCTTTCCGTGTTGGTGGAGAACAAGTTCGGTGTTCTTGCACGCATCTCGAGCTTGTTCTCCCGCCGCGGTTACAACATCTTCTCCTTGGCGGTGGCGCCCACCGATGACGACCGGTTCAGCCGGATAACGATCGTCGTCGACGTCGAGTCGGCGCCGTTGGAACAGATCGTCGGCCAGCTGGACAAGCTCGTCAACGTCGTCTCGATCTCGGAACTTGCGCCGGACGCCGCGATCGAGCGCGAATTGCTTTTGGCGACCGTCGAGGTGGGGCCGGAGGAGCGGTCGCAGGTCATGCAGCTCGTGACGATCTTCGAAGCGAAGATCATGGACGTCACCAGGGAACGGACGACAGTGATGCTGGCAGGCCCCCCGGGGAAGGTCGACGACTTCGAGGAGCTGATCCGACCGTTCGGGATCGTCGAGCTCCAACGGACCGGGCGCATCGCCCTGCCTAAGCTGACACGCCGGGCGTCGCTTCGTAGCATCGCCGGTGGACCGAACGAGCCCGGATTCTCAAATCGACAGGCCCGAGCGAGCAACGAGGCAGGATGATATGGCCAATCTCTATTACGAAAAAGACGCAGACCCTGCTCTGGTCCAGGGTCGCAAGGTTGCCGTTCTGGGGTACGGATCCCAGGGCCACGCACACGCCCTCAACCTGACCGAGTCGGGTGTCGACGTGCGCGTCGGCTTGCGCAAGGAATCGAAGTCCGTGCAGAAGGCAGAAGAAGCCGGTCTCCGGGTTCTTCCGGTGGCCGATGCGGCCGCAGAAGCCGACCTGCTCATGATCCTCCTGCCCGACACGGAGCAGGCAAGTGTCTACGAGACGGAGATAGCACCGGCATTGCGCGAAGGCGACGCTCTCTTCTTCGCACACGGGTTCAACATCCGTTTTGGCCAGATCGTGCCGCCCTCGGGTGTCGATGTGGCGATGGTCGCGCCCAAGGGCCCGGGTCATCTCGTCCGTCGCACCTACACCGAAGGCGGGGGCGTTCCCTCACTCGTCGCTGTGCATCAGGATGCTTCGGGCAAAGCGCACGAGCTCGCGCTGTCGTACGCGCAGGCTATCGGGGCGACTCGGGCCGGTGTTCTCGACACTACGTTCGAAGAGGAGACGGAAACGGATCTCTTCGGCGAGCAGGTGGTCTTGTGCGGCGGCCTTACATCTCTGGTCCAAGCAGGGTTCGAGACGCTCGTAGCGGCCGGTTATCAGCCTGAGTCGGCATATTTCGAGTGCCTTCACGAGCTGAAGCTGATCGTCGACCTCATGTACGAGCAGGGAATTGCAGGAATGCGGTATTCCATCTCCGACACTGCGGAATATGGAGATCTGACCCGTGGTCCGCGAGTGATCGACGCGCACGTCAGAGAGACGATGCAAAAGATCCTCGACGACATCCGTTCAGGTGAGTTCGCAGAAGAATGGATTGCCGAGAACCGCGACGGGCGCAAGACGTTCAACGAGCTTCGCGAGCGGGGCAGGGAGCATCAGATCGAGAAGATCGGTGCCGAGCTGCGGGCGATGATGCCGTTCGTGAACGCAGGTCGTCAGCGGGTCCAGGACGTCTCAGGCGGTTAGAAGCTGCGGCCTCGTTCGACGGAGCGGTCGGTTTCTCCAGGGTCGCTCGCTCAAAGGCCGGTCGCAACGCTCGTCGAGAGCACGATCATCCCAACGACCATGGCAACGACGACAAAGCCGAGCATGAGCCAAATCCCGACCTGAGGGTCTTTCGCGCCCGCTCCCAATTTGAGCCCCCGCCTGTGGAGCGTGCGCTTTCGCACGGGTCCCCCACGTCCCGCCGCGCGATACGACACGGACTTCTGGATCGCCAGACCGGGTAGCCCGTCACCGAAGCCACCGGCATGTGCCGCCGTCGATCCGTTTCTGCCGTTCGATGATGGCAGACCGGCCAAGGCGCCGCTCATCGGACCGGCCAAGGCGCCGCTCATCGGAACATTGTCGGGCGAGGCGCCTCTGATCGGAACAACGTCGGGCGACAGTCGCTCGTTTCGTAGGTTCTCCTCCAGCCGCTGCGCCTCGGTCGCGATATCTGTGATGTCGAATCCGGGATCGTCCGGATCGATTCGGCTGGCGGCCTCGTTGGACTTTTCGGCCGCGCTCTCCGCCGCAGCCAGCTCCGCTGCCGCCGATGCGATCTCGGCCGCGAGGCTCATCGAAGTGTCGGAGGGCTGAGAAGTGCCCAGATCGGCTCCACAGCGCGGACAAGAGCCCGTGCCGTCATCGAACATCTCGAGGCATTGCCGGCATACGACGGCCATGTCGGACACCTCCAGGGGGGTCGTGCCGCTAATCCAGGGTACCGACGACCCCCCCGAAAAGGCCAGGGTGTCGGCCCGGCGCCCCGAAATTCGTGTCCGGAGTT
Organism: Acidimicrobiales bacterium; assembly: GCA_035622235.1. Classification (GTDB taxonomy): domain Bacteria; phylum Actinomycetota; class Acidimicrobiia; order Acidimicrobiales; family UBA8190; genus DASPVS01. The sequence continues at coordinate 4,452 of DASPVS010000454.1, forward strand.
GAATCGCGTTAGTCAGGAGCAGTTCAGGAGATAGCGCCCACGACGTAGTTGATGCATGCGCAAAGAGCTGCAACGTCGTCTGGCTCCACCGCCGGGAACATCGCGATCCTGAGCTGATTGCGGCCAAGTTTGCGATAGGGCTCGGTGTCCACGATCCCGTTCGATCGCAAGACCTTGGCAACTTCCGACGCGTCGACCTCCTCGACGAAGTCGATCGTGCCGACCACGTGGCTCCGCTGGGAAGGCTTTCCGACGAAGGGACACGCGAAATCGGACTGCTCCGCCCAGGTGTACAGGATCTCGGCCGACCGGTCGGATCGTCGCGCCATCCCCTCTAGCCCACCACCTTCGTGCATCCAGTCGAGCTGTTCAGCGAGCAGAGCCAACGTGGCAAGAGCCGGCGTGTTGTAAGTCTGGTCCTTCGTAGAGTTCTCAACCGCGATCTGCAGATCCAAGAAAGCAGGCACCCACCTACCCGCGGCCGATATGCGGCCGATCCTCTCGATCGCCGCCGGTGACATGAGGGCGAGCCACAAGCCGCCATCCGACGCGAAGCACTTCTGAGGAGCGAAGTAGTACACGTCGAACTGCGATGAGTCCACGCGAAGCCCTCCTGCGCCGGACGTCGCGTCGACGGCCACGATGCCCCCGCCATCACCCGGATCCGCCACTCCCTCTGGCCGGCGGATCTCCATCGCGACGCCTGTCGAGGTCTCGTTGTGGGTAAGAGCGTAGAGATCCACGTCGCCTCGGCCCACCGGCTCCGGATGGGAGCCGGCCGGGCTCTCGACGACAACCGGATCGTCCAGATGAGGAGCGGCTTTGGCCGCAGCTGCGAACTTCGACGAGAACTCACCGAAGGACAGATGCTCGCTCCGGCGCTCTATCAGCTGGAACGTGGCTGCGTCCCAGAAACACGTGGTCCCCCCGTTTCCAAGGACGACCTCGTACCCGTCTGGAAGAGTGAACAGCTGGCCGAGGCCCGACCGCACGCGGCCGACCATCGATTTGACGGGAGCTTGTCGGTGGCTCGTACCGAAGTAGGTCGTAGAGAGCTCGACCAGCGCCGCTATCTGCTCGGGGCGAACCTTGGACGGACCACAGCCGAATCGCCCGTCCGAGGGTTTGAGCGCGTCCGGGATCTCGATGTCTGGGGTATCGGGGGGAGGTGTCACGTGTGCAAGCATGACAGCCATGGCGACCCCGCACGAAACCGCCCCCTCGTCGAACACCGTGCTCGAGCGCGCTCGCGTGTCGCGGCTGCTCGGCTCGCTCGCTCCTTCGGCGACGCTCGCGGTCGACGCCCGTGCAAAGGCTCTTCGGGCACAGGGCCAGGACGTCATCGGCTTCGGAGCGGGTGAGCCAGATTTCCCGACGCCGGCGCACATCGTCGAAGCCGCCGCTGCTGCGTGCAGGGACAGCGCGAATCACCGTTACACGCCGACCTCTGGCCTCCCCGAGCTTCGAGAGGCGGTCGCCACTAAGACACGGGAGCATTCCGGATTGGACGTCGAAGCGTCCCAGGTGCTCGTCACCAACGGTGGAAAGCAGGCAGTCTTCAACGCGTTCGCAGCCCTTCTCGATCCAGGCGACGAAGTACTCATCCCGGCGCCCTACTGGACCACTTACCCCGAGTCAGCAGCCCTTGTCGGCGGGGTCCCCGTCCCTGTTCCTACCGACGAGAGTCGGGCGTTCCATGTAGAGGTCGATTCGCTCGAAGCCGCGAGGACGCCTGACACCAAGCTTCTCGTGTTCGTCTCCCCTTCAAACCCGACAGGAGCCGTGCTCTCGCGATCTGAGGTCGAGGCGGTCGGCCGATGGGCAGGCGACAACGGGATCTGGGTCCTTTGCGACGAAATCTACGAGCACCTCGTCTACGGAGGCCGCAGCTTCACTTCCCTGCCAGCCGTCGCTCCCGGGCTCGAGGACCGGTGGGTGGTGGTGAACGGCGTGGCAAAGACCTATGCCATGACGGGTTGGCGTGTCGGCTGGATGGTCGGGCCGCGCGACGTGGTGGGCGCAGCGACGAACCTCCAGTCACAGACGACGTCGAACGTCGCCAACGTGTCCCAGCGAGCGGCGATCGCCGCACTCGAAGGCGATCTTACGGCTGTAGCCGAGATGCGGGCGGCTTTCGACCGCCGCCGCGTCACGATCCACCGGATGCTCAACGAGTGCAACGGGATCACGTGCGTCGAGCCGGAGGGGGCGTTCTATGCGTTTCCATCGATCAAAGGACTCCTGGGCAAAACCCTTGCGGGTCGCCGAGTTTCGTCCTCGGCCGAATTTGCCGATGTTGCGATCGACGAGGCCAAAGTGGCGGTAGTTCCCGGCGAAGCGTTCGGGGCACCGGGTTACTTGCGGCTGTCCTACGCACTTGCAGACGACGATCTGGTCGAAGGCGTCTCGCGTTTGCAGAGACTCGCAGCGACGGCCGAGTAGCGAGGAGTCCCATGGCACGCGTGCTCGTAACCGAGAAGCTGGCTCCCAGGGGCCTCGATCTGTTGGAGGGGGCAGGCCACGATGTCGACGTTTCACTCGATCTCTCGCCGGAAGAGTTGCTGGGTGCGATTCGAACGGCGGACGCGCTGATCGTCCGCTCTGCGACCCAAGTGACCGACGAAGTGTTGGCTGCAGGCCAAGAGCTCGCAGTCGTAGGCCGCGCGGGCATCGGTCTCGACAACGTGGACGTCGAGGCGGCTACGCGGCGCGGCGTCATGGTCGTGAATGCGCCCGAATCGAACATTCTCTCGGCAGCTGAGCATGCCGTGGCGCTTCTGTTGGCACAAGCACGCAACATCCCACAAGCGCACGCCGCTCTCGTTGCCGGCCGTTGGGAGAGGTCGAAATGGGAGGGAGTGGAGCTCCACGGCAAGGTTCTGGGCGTCGTGGGACTCGGTCGTATCGGTGCGCTCGTTGCCCAGCGCGCGCTGGCGTTCGGGATGAAGTTGGTCGCATACGACCCTTACGTCTCTGCGGAGAGGGCGAGAACCATGGGCGTTGCGCTCATGAGCCTCGACGACCTCTTTGCTGAAGCCGACTTCGTCACAATCCACCTGCCGAAAACGCAGGAGACGACCGGCCTCGTGGGCGCCGATCTTCTCGCCAAGGCGAAACCCGGTCTGCGCCTCGTAAACGCGGCAAGAGGCGGAATCGTGGACGAGAACGCCTTGGCGGAAGCGATCAGGTCCGGGCACGTCGAAGGGGCAGCTCTTGACGTCTTCGCTTCCGAACCATGCACCGAGTCCCCGCTCTTCGAGCTCGGAAGCGTGGTTGTGACCCCGCATCTAGGCGCGTCCACTGCGGAGGCACAGGACAAAGCAGGAGTCACCATCGCCGAACAGGTGATCCTGGCGCTCGCGGGCGACTTCGTGCCGTTCGCTGTGAACGTCGCCGCTGCCGAGGTATCGGAGACCGTACGGCCGTTTCTCGGTCTCGCCGAGGTTCTCGGCCGGAGCTTCGCGTGTTTGCACGAGGGCCTTCCTGACAGGCTCGAGGTCGAGTACCAGGGTGGGCTCGCCGGAACCAACACGTCCATCCTCACGCTCGCAGTGCTGAAGGGGCTCTTCGCCGCCGGAACGGAAGAGCCGGTCTCCTACGTGAACGCTCCGCAGCTGGCCGAGGAGCGTGGCCTCGAGGTGCGCGAAGTGTCGACCAGCTCGACACGCGAGTACGTGAACTTGATCACCTTGCGTTCGAAAGCGCACTCTCTTGCCGGAACACTTTCCGGCCCGCGCTCGGAACCGCGATTTGTCTTGGTCGACGACCACGTCGTGGAGGTGCCACCCTCCCAACACATGCTCGTCGTTCGAAACGACGACCGCCCCGGCGTGATCGGCGGCGTCGGCACGGTGCTGGGCAGAGCGCGAGTTTCGATCTGGGACATGGCCGTCGGTAGGTCCGAGACCGGGAACACCGCCCTCATGGTTCTCTCGATGGACCAACCGGTCCCTGACGCAGCCGTCGACGGTCTCTTCGAAGTGGATGGGATCCTCGATCTCCAAAGGATCACGACGACCTAGTGGTAAAAGCCGCGTCGCGGCCATCCGTGCCGGACGCGACGAGCGAACCGAATCGATCGAAGGCCAAGTTTCTCGGGACAGTGAGCGCGGCTATAGCGGAACGCGAATCCCGGCGTATCGCCGTAGCACCACCAGGGGCGTTTCCCGCTTCCGCTTCGAACGCCCCGATGAAGAGCTCCACCGCTTCCTCTGTGACCTCCATGTGGAATTGCATCCCCCAGGCGGCGTCACCGAGCCTGAAAGCTTGGTTGGCGTAGCGGGAATTGCTAGCGAGCAGCGTTGCGCCAGTTGGCAGGTCGAAGGTGTCGCCGTGCCAGTGGAGCACCGTCAACTCCCGCGGCAGGTCCTTGAAGAGAGGGTCTTCATGTGCTTCGGGGTGGAGTTGCACGGGTGCCCATCCGATCTCGGGTCCACTCCTCCCTCGGTAAACCTGGCCCCCGCCCGCCAGAGCAAGAAGTTGTGCTCCAAGACATACGCCGATGGTCGGAACTCGCCGGTCCAAGGCATCGGCCAGAAGTGAGAGCTCCGCCTTGCGCGACTCGAAGTCTTCGTCGGACAAAGCCGACATGGGCCCGCCCATGACAACGAGCCCGTCATATCCGGAGATGCCGTCAGGGAGCGGGTCACTCGCGAAGCTGCGACGCGTGTCGACGTCTACACCAGCGCGCACGAGGGCGTCACCGATAGCCCAGGTCCTTTCCGGGGCCAAATGCTGGACGACGAGGCATTTCGCCAGAGTCATGAACGGGTACCGGTCATCAGGGAGGCT